>JAYRFD010000452.1:0-3999 GCA_041908565.1 Polyangia bacterium
CCAGCAACCGCAAGCTCGTCGCGCGGTTCCTCAACGAAGCTCGCGCCGTCAACATCATCAGCCATCCAACCGTTGTCAGCATCTACGAGTTTGGTCAGCTGGATGATGGCGCCGCGTTTTTCATCATGGAGTTCATCGACGGCGAGACCTTGCATCAGGCCTTGCGCAAGCTGCACGGGCTGCCGATGGATGTGCTGCGCTGCATGCAGATCCTGCGACAGATCGCCTCGGGCCTGGCGGCGGCGCACGCCAAGGTGATCGTCCACCGAGATCTGAAACCAACGAACGTCATGTTGGTCAAGGATCCTGACCTAAGTGGCGGGGAACGCGTCAAGCTCCTCGACTTCGGTATTGCCAAGATCGTCGAACTAGATGTCGATCAGCAGGCCAGCGCGCTGACGTCTAGCGATTCGCTGCTGGGAACGCCGACGTACATGTCGCCAGAGCAGTGTCGCAACCCGCGGGACGTGACGGACCGCACCGATATCTATTCGTTGGGCGTCATCGCGTACGAGATGCTGACCGGGCATCAGCCTTTCCGTGCATCGACGGACTTCGATACGATTATGCGCCACAAGCAGCTGGTTCCGCCGCCGCCCAGCGAGCTGAACCCTGCGGTGCCTCCGGATCTGGACAAGCTGATCTCGGCCATGATCGCCAAGTCGCCGATGGATCGGCCGGCGGCGACGGACATCAAGCAGCAGCTGACGCTGCTTTTGCAGATGCCGGCGCTGACGGGCGAACACCTGCCGTACATTCCCAGCTCATTGGTTGCACCGGTGCCTGCGGCTCTTGCTTCGTCGGGAGCGCATCGTGCGTTGGCTGGGGCAAGCAGTGGCGAACGTCTACCGGCGCCTCCTGCGATCTACGTCAGCGGCATGGCGGCTCTGTCGGGCTCGTCGATTCCTGCGTCGCCTGAGCCCACAGCGGATGGCGGGGCTCCGACCGAAAGCCAAGCCGACGCGCCGCCCAGCGGTGCACTGGCGGCAGCACCCGAGGGGCCGAAAGCTTCGGCGGAGGCACGCACGCTGGTTGCCGAGGATCCGCGAGCTGCTCAGGCTTTGCTGGCCCGCTTAAACGAGGCCCGGACTGCCGTCATGCAGCCGCTGTCTCATGAGTTGGCTGACCAGCCGAAAGCAGCCACTCGTTCCAGTCTGCTGGATGATCCCACGGCGCCTCCCTTGCCCAAGCGAGCGTCGGTTCCATCTACGGCGATGGTCCCGCGAGCCAAGGCGCCCGCAGCAACGGCCGCCAGCACAAGCCGCAGCGGCAGCCACAGCGGCGATCAGCCCGTCGGACGCGGTGGCATTCTTTGGGTTCTTTTAGCTGTGCTGATCATCCTGAGCACCTTCGGCACCCTATACGTCCTCTTTGGTCCGAACTAACTGGATCGCTCGGATGACGAAGCGCGCGCATGGTGCTTGTCTCTGTGTGCTGAGCATCGCATAGTAGCTGCCGCAGCCATGGCAGACCCGCTCTCTCGCGATCGAGCCGCTTCGGCGAAATCCCCGCTGTCGCAGGGATCGGGGACCGTTGGCTTGGCGCCGGAAGCAAACGGGAACAAGTCCGCTCAAGCGGCGTCGGTCGATGACACCGCCAACCTGTTTCTGCGCTGCCGTGACTTTGGCTTGGTCGAAGAACAAGCCTCGGTGCTGAGTCAGCTGGATCTGCACCTGCTGCAGCAGCCTGCCGCGCCCGACAGTCGCATCGCGATGCGCTCTTTGGTCGCGTTCGCTGCGCTGGGCCGCGGGAACTTTGCGCTGGCGGACTCTGCACTGGCCCTGCCTGGAGAACCGGAAAATCCAGAGCAGCGCCTGCTGGACTTATCCGCGCGCCTCTATCGCGCGTGCGTGGGAGCCGAGCGCGATCCCAGTCAGCCGCAGCAGGTAATGGACGCGCTGACCCAGGCGCTGGGACCGGTCCTGCAGCTGCAATCGACAGAGGCTCAGCTTGCACGCGGCTACGCCGGTCTGACGCTGGCGGAAGCTCTGCTGCGGGTTGGCGACGTGGGGGCCGCCCGACAGCAGCTGGAATCGGTCGCCGACGAGCCGGGGATGCCCGCCGGGATCGCGGTCATTGCAGGGATGCTGCTGGGGGGCATTGAGCAAGCCGTCAGTCGCAGCGACTTGGCCCTGGGGCATATCCAGGTTGCTCTTCATCGCGCGACCCAGCTGGGCATTGACAGCGACGAAGAACGACTGCTGCGCTTGATCTTGGTGGCCCTGCTGATGGCCGATAGCCGACGCCTGGGTCTGGCCATGCTGGACGATGTTCGCAGCGGCAAGTACGGTCCGCCGCCCCAGGGACATGGCACGGTGGCGCGTCTGTATCACGTGCTGCAGCTGATTGCTCAGACGTCGAACGATGCAGAAACGGCCGCAGCTATTGAGCCGCACGTCATGCTGCTGCGCCGCTTGGCTATCCACAGTGAGCTGCGCTGGCTGCAAGGGCGTCACAACAGCGCCGGTTGGTCGCTGCTGTTTACCGTCGTCTGTGCTGGGGCTCTGTCTGGGATTGGCGACACCTGCGAGGCGTACTCGGTCCTGGTTGAAGCCGCTGCGGAGCTTCGCTGTCGCTACATGGATGGAGTCGCCGATCTGTGCGATCGACAGATCGCCGTGCTGCGTCATCAGCTGGGAATGGACGGCTTTGAACAGCTGATTGTCGAAGCGCAGCGTCGTCGACAAGAGCTGCGCATTCGTCGTGCCGCCATGGGGACCGAGCGCCCATAATCGCGGCGGTCGGTTGGGCTGCCGCGCAGAACGGCCTTTGGTGCGTTGACTCGGCGTGCGGGGAACGGCCATGATGCCAGCGCAATGTCGCCGATCGAGCTAAGTGTCATCGTTCCCTGCCTTAACGAAGCCGCCAATCTGCCGGAGCTAGTTCGGCGCATGGGCGAGGTCTTTCGGGTTGGCAAGCTATTGCCCGACGATGTGGCGAGCCCCGCAGACACGCAAGGCACCGCGCGCGCGGAGCTGATCCTTGTCGATGACGGGTCGACCGATGACAGCCCAGCCTTGATGCAGCAGCTCGCCGCGCAGCATCCGTTTGTTCGTCCCGTCTTCCATGCACACAACCGTGGCATCGCAGCGGCTTGGCGCAGTGGCGCGGAAGCGGCGCTGGGACAACACGTCTGCATTCTGGACGCCGACTTGCAGTACCAGCCCGAAGACATCCTGCGTCTGCGGCGCGAGCTTCTGTGGTCCAACTGCGACGTGGTGCAGGGCTTTCGGTCGGCGGTTGGGCGCGAGCGCGACTCTCGTTACTTCTACTCGCGCGGGCTCAATGTCCTTCTGAATGGCCTGTTCGATATGCGCTTGGCCGACAACAAGAGCGGCTTTGTGATGTGCTCGCGCGAAGTGTTCTTGGACCTGCTCGACTATCGCGGTGACTACGCCTACTGGCAGACGTTCATCATGGTGGCCGCACATACCAAGGGCTACACGTACAAGGAAATCGAGACGCAGTTCGAGCCACGCAAGGCGGGCACATCGTTTCTGGCAGATCAGCCCCTGCGTCCGATCGTGCGCACTCTGGCCGATCTGGGGCGTGGCTTTGTCGAGTACCGACTGGGTCCGCGTCGGACCTCGGACTTGAAGCGCTTTGCCAGCGCGGCCGCCACCGCCACCGCCACGGCGCCGGCCACCAGCGCACCGTCACCTGCCGACGAGCGCAGCCCGCTGCAGCAGCTTCACTTGGATACCTATCTGTCGACCTTTGGTCTGACCCACTGGATGATGACGCGCGATGTCGCGACGCATGTTGCCGACCTGTCGCGCACTCAGTGGCTGTCGCCGACCGCCGTGCGCGACATGCAGGAAGAAAAGCTGCGTCGCCTGATCCAGCATGCGTATCGCCATGTGCCGTACTACCGCCAGCGCATGCAAGCCGCAGGAATTGAGCCAGGGACCATCCGCGGCTTGGATGATTTGCACAAGCTGCCATTCCTGACCAAAGACGATATTCGGCGTCACCTGTGCTTCGACATCCTTTCAGACA
>JAYRFD010000453.1:0-2484 GCA_041908565.1 Polyangia bacterium
CATCAACGGCGACGGCACGGTCGGGGCTACCGACGAGATCGTTGTGACTCCGCCGCTGACTGGACCCGATGGCATGCGCGCGCTGAACGCCACCACCTTGGTCGTGGCCGAAAACATCATCGGCGCGCCGGGCAAGCTAAGCCGCCTGACCATCGACAACGCGGCCAAGACCGCAAGCAAGACCGTGCTGGCCAACCGTCTGGACGGGCCGACGTCGTTCGTCAAGGTGGGCATGGTGTATTGGATCGCCGAAGGTCAGCTGGAAGAACTGTTCATCCCGTCGCCGATGGCGCCCCGCCTGAACCCCGACTTGCCGTTTTTGGTTCGCCGCCTGCCATCGTTTGACTAGGCGCTCGCGCAGCGTGGCTGGCGTGCGCTGCGCACGCAGAGCCGCCCGCGCTGCAGCGTCTGCCGTCGTGTCTCGCCGAGCTTCCCGCTAGATCGAACTGGGGTTGTTGCGTCGCTTCCACACCACCGCATCCACGATGTAGTGATGGAAGGTCAGCGATAGACCGATGGTGATCCCCGTCGGAACCGCCACTTGCTTCAGCAGCGCATCCAGCCGCACCCCAAGCTGCGGTAGCCCGTAATAAATCGGCAAGGCCAGCGCCACCGAGGCCGCTGCGTACAGAAGGATGCGCAGGGCTCCGGGCTGCGACAGCCACGACAGCGTGGGGGCTTCGGCATCGATCCCAGCGGCGAAACGGCGACGGTTGTACAGCCACACAAAGACGATGTACTGCACGTTGTGCCAGACGTTGACCAGCAGCCAGCCCGAACACAGCTCGTCGATCAAAAGATAGCCCGCCAGGTAGACCAGCAGGTGCGACAGCATGTACAGCGTGTGGCCCACGGCTAGCTGTCCGCGACGGAACGCCTGCACGCGTGTGTAGACCCAGTACAGCCACAGGATCCCGCTGGCCACGCCCGCGATGTGGGCGAACAGCGATGGAACCGACGGCAGCCAGAACGGCTGATACAGGAACTCGGTTGGACGCTGCGCGCAGCGATGCAGAAGTCCCCAGACCGGCACCGACCACAGCGTGACCTCGGACAGTCGCACGGCATCCCAGGGCATGCCGCCGGCGCGCTGACGGTATTGCTGCGAAAGCCCCCAGCTTTGCCGCACGGTGTGGTGCCACTGCCCGACGAAGTACACCGCGTACAGGCCGACCAAGCCATAGGCTTGACCGATGGCGAACAGCAGCAGCAGCACCAGCGGTGGCACGTACAGCGTCACGCGGCGAAAGCGGCTGCGATCCTCGCGACGGGCGAAAAGGCGCGTATAGGTCGCCACCAGGTGCTCGTACCCGAACAGCAGGGTGTGCACCGTCAGCATGGTCAGAAACAGATCGGGGCGCAGCACAGTCAGACCCGACATGACACTGGCCAAGGTCGCGATGCCCACGATGAACAGCAGATCGAACGCGGGGGCATAAAGCCATGCCGTGATCAGCGGTGACGATGCACGCCGAGAGAGGCTTTGGGAATCAGCCGTCACGGAGCGATGCGGATCCAGATCTTGTGGTGTAGCGGTCGACACTTCACAACCCTTGGCTGTCGGCGCGAGCGCGATGTTGGGCGCGCGCACCTGGGAATCGAGATCTCAAGTCCGGCACAGCGCTGGCTGCTCGAGCCTCGGTTTGCTGAGTCGGCGCAGCGTCTGGCCCCGGGCACGGACGGGCTGTCTTTGCAATCGTGCGTTCCCGGTTGTGCGGGGGCGCAGGTGAAACGCGCGTGCGCGCGTGATGGCGGACAGCCACGTCGGTCCCCGGTCGTTAGGTCACGGCGCCAGGTGGCAGCTCTCGGCGAGGCGGGGCCACGCACACGTTCTTGTCGCCGACCTTTTTGCAGGTGTGATGCGCTTGGCATTCGTCGGAGCTCTTGCACGGATCGCCCGCATTCTTCTTGTTGGGATCCGGAGCCGGCTCTTTGACCTGACTTGCGGTCTGCGCAGTGGTGTCGGTCGCACTCAACACATCGGCCGAGGCGGCATTCACCGACGAACCCAGGACGGTGCCCACGCACAGCGCGCCCGCGAACAACAGGACAGCATTCAAGGAGCGAAGCATGTGATCTCCTAGCAAGGGTTGTTGCGCCAATGCCGGCTCGACATCCCCAGGTCGCTTGCGTGTACCGGCTGGCCGACTGATTGTCGCCGCCGAAGCAAGCGCTGCGGGAACAAAATGTCGACCGTCGCCAGATCGCTAAACTGCTTTGGCTTTTCGATCGCCCGTCGGGCAAGGCTCCGGGGCGGGGCCGCCCGGTGGGCCGCCGCAGCGCCAGCGACAGGCCGGCTATTGCACGGTCACCTTGCCCGGCATGTTGCGTCCATGAATGGCGCAGCCGTAGTCGAAGACGCCAGCCTTGGGGAAGACGTACTCATAGGTTCCCGTCGCCTGCACGGGGCTTTCCGGAAAGCCCATGTCCCACGGGAACACGCCGTGCGTGCCACCTGCCTGAAACTGCCAGCGCACCTTGCCG
>JAYRFD010000454.1:0-3534 GCA_041908565.1 Polyangia bacterium
GGTCTCGGTGTACGCCAGGGTGAACGTGTTGTCGGCGGTCAGCGTGAAGGCCGACGAGCGCGTCGACGAGTAGCGGCAGTTGCCGGTCTCGATGGTCGTCGGGCCACTGACGATCGTGCCGCCGTTGCACTTGATGGGGCCCGTGCCCAGGATCGTCGTGCCGTCCTGCGAGGTCACGGTGACCGTGCCCTGGGTGGTGTCGTTGACGACGTTGCGCTGGCTGCTCAGGTTGGTCATGTTCAGGCCCAGGCTGCAGCCGTCCTGGATGCCGGTCACCATGGTGGTGTTGTACAGACCGTTCTGCACGCGGAACAGCGTTGTTCCGGCATGACAAATGTCCATATCGTTGCCACCGGTGCAGTTCTGCAAAAGCGGGTTGCACTCGCCGCTGCCACCGCAGGACGCAGCAAACACAACGGGAACGGCCAGAGCCAACAGCTTGATTAGCGTCTTCATGGGATCCTCCTAGGCTTTGTTAGGTTGCTAATAGACGGCGCTGCGTCGCGATGCGACGCGCTTCGCAGCAACCGTCCTTGGTGGGGGAAACTTCGAATCGACTACAGGCCGCCCGCGGGGCCGGCCGAGGTCTTGACGGGGTTCTTCTCGGTGCCGACCGGCGCGCTGGCGTCGGTCTTGGCACCCATCGGCGCAGCCTTCGGAGCCGGCTTGCCCTTGGCGGCGGGCTTGGCCGCAGCCTTGGGATCGACCGGAGCGGCGGCCGGAGCGGCGCACTCAGCGACTTTCTTCTCTGCTTCGGCGAGCTTGGCCTTGGCCTCGTCGAAGTCCTTCTTCATGGCGTCCATCGACGTCTGCATCGTCGTGACCTGGCCCTTGAGCTGGTCCTTTTCCGACAGCGCCTTGGACAGCTGGTCCTTGGTCTTCTCAAGCTCTTCCTTCGAGGGGTCACAACCGCCGCTGAGGAGGGCGGCACCGATCGACATGGCCATGGCCGTCTTGGAAACCGTACTGAAGAACTTCATTGCGTGCTCCTTTGGATCCGTTTGCTTGTGTGGTCCGGGCCACCGGCCCGATGGTATTACCCAGGTATCACGTCTCACACGAAAAGCCAAACAATTCGCTGTGAGACTACGCGACCGTACCAGGAGTCCGATCGACCGGTCGGCCGAGGGCTGCCTAGTAAACGCGCTCGTGCGGTAGATGATCTCTTGGCGATCGGAACAGTTGGAACGGCGAGTAGGCCAAAAAATTCGAAACACGGCTGGTGTACAGGCAGGCGTAGTCTTCGACCTGTTCGCCAAAGCGGGAATTCTCGCTGCCTTCCTTAAACAGCGGGCCCCAGAAGGGGTTGAATGTGTGCTCGATGTCGCGCTCCAGCGCGTAGACATCTTCAAGGCAGCTGTGTTGATCGTGGCGTAGCTCGGCGATGCGGCGGCGTAGCTCGTCAGTGGCTTGACCGATCAGCGTCGACCGCAGGCTGGGCGTCGATAGCACGCGCTTCATTTCAGCCGGGTCGATGTCTGGCATCTCGGAAAGCGGTGCGGCCAGGATCTCGCCCGCCCGCGTCGGGTCTTGCTGCACGGCATCCAGCTGTTCCAGCAGAAGCTGCTGATATCGCTGCTCGGCTTCCATTCGGTGGCGACGGCGTTCCAGGGCTTCCAGGTTGCGCAGTGACTCTTCGACTTGCGCGTGACGCTCAAGCTCGGCTTCCAGCTCTTGAATGATCATCGCGGTGCGCCAGATCGATGACTTCTTGGCCTTGAGCATGTCGCCATAAATGTGGTCGCCGACATACAGCACGCGGTCGGCGGGCAGCGCCAGAAGCTCGCTCAGCGCTTGCACATTGCCGCCCTGGCACAAAAGCGGTTGCGACACCGGCCCACCTCGATCATCGTCGGACTGCAGCGTGCGCTGGGCCTGCAGCGTTGATTGATCCGCGGAAAGCGGCGCGCCCTGTTCATCCAGAAACGTCGGCGGTCGATCCCACAGAAAGAAGTCCGGCTTCTTGGCATCGACGACGATGACATCGAAGTACTGGCGCCAGCTGGGATAGTTCGACAGCCGCGCATTCAGCAGATACGACATCACGCGATCGGTGTAGGCAAAGCCGCTGTTGGTCAAAAGGAACAGTCGTCGTCCTGCCGACCGGAAGCGGTGCAGCGTGGTCGCCAGATCGGGATCGGCCACGATGTATTCCGAAAGCTGCGCCGTGATCTCGTTTTTGATCGAGTCGTCGCGATGCGCTTCGTCGATGCACTCGCGAATGTCGGTCCACAGCTGCGTGTAGCGCGCCGCGCGTGCGTCCTGCGAAAGCGCCGCGAATTCGCGATCGTGATCCAGAAACTCGACGATGTGGCTGTACAGAACGGACTCGGGCAGCGCGAACAGCGTATCGATCCATGCGTATCGGCCGCCCGACAGGCGCAGCTTCTGTTCGCGATACAGGCGCCGACGCTCGTCGCGCGGCAGGGCTCGATTGCCGTGCATGGCCCGCCCGACGTAACCATAGCGATCCATCTTGAGGACGTTGCCCAGCTTCTTGTCGACGGCCAGCCCGCGAATGGCCATGCGCGAGTCATAGGGCAGCTCGGCAATCGCCGCCGGCCAGCCGCGCCCCACTAGCTTGCGCACGGTCCAGCGCGCCGACAGCGCTTCCATCTTGGGCTGGTTGTACAGAGCCAGCGTGTAGTCCATGTCGAAGCCCAGCACTTCGATGTGATCCATGCGCACGGTGCGGTTGACGAACACGCGGCGCGTACGAAGCGGATCGGCGGCGGCTTTGGGGGTGGCCCGTCCCAGGGCTTCCAGCAGGCGGATGTGTGCAGCAGGCATTGGCGTCAATCGATGGCGAAAGGCGACCAGTATAAACGGGGCAGGCGACAGGCCAGCGGAGGAAGCGCCTACGGACGCAGAAATTCGCTGAGCGCCACTTGGTGCAGCGAGCCAGCGTTCGCGGTGTTGTAGATCGATACGTGGGAGCCGGGGACCGCGACGTAGGTGCTCTTGAAGGCCTCGGCCACACTGGCGTTCGGCTGGGTTTCTGCGAAGCGCGCCAGCTTCTGTGAAAACTCATCGGCCAGCCAAGTGGACAGATCGGTGTCATAGCTGGTCGCCAGCGAGTTTTCGTCGCTGCTGGCGGATGACAACAGCACGCTGCCTTGCAGTGGAACGCCGCCATCGCAGCCGGCTTCGAGGCCATCGCTTTGCCGTTCGCCGAAGACACCACCAAAGCAGCTCTCGACGACGACCAGGGCACGGCGCAGCTTGCCTTGGCCCTGCAGCTGACACAGCGCTTGCCGCAACAGGCTGGGCGAAAGCAGATCTCCGCGCGCCGAAAGTCCATCCGCTGCGCTGCTTGCTCCGATGGGAATCCCCTTTTCACCGCCGTGGCCAACCAGATACACATACAGGTTGCTGCCGGCGGAAGGCTGCAGCACGGTCGGGGTTGCTGCCGTCGCATTTCCTTGCAAGACATCCATCAGTTCCGTGGCGCCAAGCTGCAGTCCGTAGTCGCGCTGGGCGCCTGCGTGCAGGTTGGGGCCAGCTAGCTCGTTTTGGATGATGCCGGGTCGCCGA
>JAYRFD010000455.1:0-4295 GCA_041908565.1 Polyangia bacterium
AGCCGATGAGCGATACCAGCCCGAGTCCGACTTCTGGCAGCTTGCCGCGATCGGGCGCCTGCTTCTGGTCTGCGGTCTGCTGACGCCGGCCGCGTCGGCATCCATCGCGACCCTTGGCTGGACGCTGCTGGGTTCCCCCGCCGCCATGACGCTGTGGCTGACTTGGTACGCCAGCGCCGCCATGGGCTACTTGCTGAGCTTTCCGCTGCACTGCCAGACCACGCGAACCGAGCTTCGCAGCCTGACTTACCAGCCACAGGTTCGCCATCCCATGACGGTGGCGGGCCTGCTGGGACTTGCCATCGTGCTGCTGTTCGCCAGTCACAGCACGCCGCTGTCCTTGTTGCTGCTGCCTGGCACCCTGCTGTTGATCTTTCGTCTGGGCGTCCGCGGCGCGATGCTGTCGATGCTTCTGTGCGGCCTGCTTAGCCAGCTTCTGCCGCTTCTGCCCGTGCACCCACCGACGCTGCTGCGATCGCCCGATGCGCGATCGCATGTCATGACCTTGCAGCTGGTCACCACCTTGCAGTGCGGCACCGCGCTGCTTGCGGGATCGCTGTGGCATGTCTTGCAAAGCAGCGAAGAGCGCTATCGATCGCTGTTTGAGCTGTCGCCTTTGCCGACGCTGGTCGTGGCCGAGGAATCGCAGTGCATCCTGGCCGCCAACAGCGCCGCAGCGCGCTGCTTTGGGTACAGCCAAGATGAACTTCGCGGCCTGCGCATCCAAGATCTGCGACCGCCAGACGCTGCGAATCCAGCGTCGGCTGATTCGGCGCAGGATCTAAGCGCGTCGCTGCAGGGCGAAGTGCGTCATCGTCGAAAGAGCGGCGAAGACATCGTCATGATGGGTGCCTCGACGCCGATCCTGTTTGTTGGTCAGCGAGCACGCATCGTGACCATGCAGGACATCTCGGCTCGCAAGCGAGCGGAAGATGAGCTGCGCGCCCTGCACGAGTTTCACGAGAAGGTTCTCGACTTCAGCCCGCTGGGCATCGCGGTCTATGAAGACAGCGGTCAGAACCTGCTGGCCAACCAGGCGATGTGCAACATCGTCGGGCTAAGCGCGGCGCAGAAGAGCAAACAGAAGTTCCGCGATCTGCCGTCGTGGCAACAGTCCGGCATGCTGGATGCCGCGCTGCGCGTGCTGCAGCACGGTGGATCCGAACAGGGCGACTTTCACGTCGTGGCGACCAGCGGCAAAGAGCTGTGGGTGTCGTGCACCTTCGGCAGCTTTGAACAGGCAGGCAAGCGACGGCTGCTGTTGGTCGCTGAAGACGTGTCCGCGCGTGAACGGGCGCGCGCCGAAGTCGAACAGGTGCGACGCGACCTGAGCCACGTGCTGGAACACGCGCCGATCTTGATCACGTACTGGGATCACAACCTGCGCAATCGCTTTGCGAACCGCGCGTATCTGGCGGGCCTGGGCAAGACGGACATCAGCGGCCAGACCTTGCGCCAGGTCCTGGGCGACGCGACCTTCGAACGCGTCCGCCCGCAGGTTGACGCGGTCCTGCGCGGTGAAGCGCAGTCCTTTGAAAGCGTGCTGCAGTCGCCGCAAGGCCGTCGCGATGTGCTGGTGCAGTACCACCCCGACCGCGCTGCCGATCAGGTCCGTGGCTTTCTGGTCACCGCGATCGACATCACGCCCCAGAAGCGCGCCGAACAGCGAGCCGAAAGCGCCAGTCGAGCCAAGTCGGAATTCTTGGCCAACATGAGCCACGAGATCCGCACGCCCTTAAACGCGGTGCTGGGATACACCACGCTGCTGCTTGAGACCGAGCTATCCAAAGAACAAGCCGAGCATGTGCAGGCCGCGCGCACGGCGGCCGATGCGCTGCTCAGTCAGCTGAACACGATCTTGGATCTGGCCAAGATCGAGGCGGGACAGCTTGAGATCGTTCCGCAGCCGACGGCCCTGCGCCCAGCACTGGAAGACGCCGTCGAGATCCTGGCCGAGCGCGCGCGCGCCAAGAAGCTGTTCCTAAGCACCTTGGTTTCGCCCGACTGTCCCGCCTTCGTCATGACCGATCCCGGGCGCTTGCGCCAAGTGCTGATCAACCTGATCGGCAATGCCGTGAAGTTCACGGAACAAGGCGAGATCACGGTCCGCGTCAGCCGCATCGAGCGCAGCGATGGAGCGGTGCTGCGCTTCAGCGTCAGCGACACCGGCGTTGGCATTCCGGCCAGCGCACGCCACAAGCTGTTCCGTCCCTTCTCGCAAGTCGACGCCAGCCCCATCCGGCGACACCAGGGCACGGGGCTGGGCCTGTCGCTGTCGCGTCGACTGGTGCAGGCCCTGCAGGGCGAGATCGGCATCGACAGCCAGGTCGGTCTGGGAACCACGCTGTGGTTCACGCTGCCGCTGACTCCGATGCCCAAGCCGCCCGAGCCAGAACAGCTGCTGCCGTCCCGCCTGCATGGCTGCCGCGTGCTGGTGGTCGATGAACACGCCCCTCTGCGCGAGCAGCTTGGACAGCTGTTGCTGTCTCTGAACCTAGAGCCCCTGCTGTGCCGCGATGCAGCCGAGGCAATGTCTGTGCTGGCGACGCCACACAAGCAGCCCCTGGTGGTCGCGCTGCTTGCCGAAGGGGCCACCGACGGATCCGGACGGCCGCTGGCCGCGGCGCTGCATCGCTTGCCCGGCTTGGCCACGCTGCCGATCGTGCGCCTGCAAGCCAGCGTCGAACCAGAGCCCGCCGCAGCCCGTTCCCCAGACTTCGTAGGCCGGCTGCTGTTGCCGGTTCGTCATCGTCGCTTGGTGCAGATCCTGCAAGACCTGCTGGGTGCGCCATCGGGCCGCGGGATGTTGTCGGTCAGCCGCCGCGATATCTCATCCCCCGACGGTGTGCAGATCACGGTGCCGCGCATCCTGCTGGCGGAAGACGATCCCGCCAATCAGCGCCTGGCCATCCTGATGCTGCAGCGGCTGGGCTGCGCCGTGGATCCAGCGGGGACTGGCCAGCAGGCCCTGCAGGCCGCGCGCAGCTTCGCATACGACTTGGTCTTTCTGGATTTCCAGATGCCCGAAATGGATGGCCTGACCGCCGCCGCCGAGATTCGCAAGCTGCCCGTTCCAAACTCGCAGGTGCCGATCCTCGCGCTGACCGCCAACGTGTTTGAAGAGGATCGACAGCGCGCCATTGCCGTCGGCATGAACGACTTTTTGATCAAGCCCGTGACCTTGGATTCGCTGCGAACCGCCCTTTTGCGCTGGCTGCCCAAGCATCTGGCGCAGGCGACGCAAGGTCCCGAAAGCGCTCGCGTCCGCGTCGTTGCCCCACCAGCGCCAAGCCCCGATCTGCAGCCCGACCTGCAGGGCCTGCAGCGCCGCATGGACGAAATGAAAGATCTGCTGGATCAGTCGGCCGCCGACGAGATCCTGGCCCTGTGCAAGCGCGACTGGCCACACCTTCTGCACACCGCGTCCGAACAGCTAGGCGCCGCAAGCTATGGCTCCATGCGCGAGACGATCCACCGACTGGCCGGCAGCGCGCTGCAGGTGGGCGCCAGCGGACTGGGGCAGCTGTGTCGCGGCTTGGAAACGCTGCTGCGCGGGATCAGCACGGGTGCCCCGCCCGATCCCGACCCGCTGATCAGCGCGGCCCAAACCCAGCAGCTTCTGGAACGCTTCCAGCAAATCCAACAGCGCGTCGACGGACTTCTGGTTCAGCTGTAGCCACCCTCGATCTTCCGTCGCCAGCCAGCCGACAGATCGCCTGCCTGTCGCGTGCTTATCGCCCGCCTCAACAACGCCCGATCGCACGACGCCCGATCGCATTACGACGCTGCGGGTGCGATGCAGCAGGCTGGGGCCAGGCCCCCCACTCAATCCGGGTGGCACATGGCATTCGGGAATCCGACGACGACGGTCGATCCAGCTCGGCCAAGCCGCGCCCGATTGGCACCTTACTTGCTCAATTCGCTGGCATGGCACACAGAGATTCTTTTCGACTCGCGTCCTCTTCGATCTCGACCCTGCTGACTGTGGGGGTCTTCGTCAGCCTTGGCACCGTGGGCTGTGGCGGCCCCACGATCACGTCGCCCGACGACCTGGATGAAAGCGAGTCCGCAGCCATCGGCCTCGCCGACACTCTGCCCGTCGGCGGCAAGGCCGAGGTCTACAACACCGGTGGCGTCGGCGTGAACCTGCGCACCGGTCCGGGCACCGGCTACAGCGTGCTTCTGACCATTCCCGAAGGCGCGGTCGTCGACGTGTTGGCCGGCCCCAGCGCATCGTTTTACAAGCTGCGCTACAGCGGCAAGGAAGGCTGGTCGCACAGCAGCTACCTGCGTCC
>JAYRFD010000456.1:0-1818 GCA_041908565.1 Polyangia bacterium
CGTCCTCCCGTCTGGATCAGCGCCGTCGGTCGAGAGGGCCTGCTGCCCCTGCGCGCCTACGGGGACCAGCCAAGCTCGCCCGCCAGCCCGGCAGGGGCTGCAGCGGCATCGAAGGATGAAGAAGCAAATCCCCCTTGGGTGCCGGATCGCTGGCAAAAACCGGGAAAATACACGCCGTATGATTTAGGCACAGTTCGATTTTCGCTGCTGCTAATGGCTATTCTTGCATTCATGCATAGCTGGGCGTTCTTTCGAAATCAGTACGGGCGGCCCACCTTGGTCAGCCAGCCGCACGAGCGCTCTCGCTTCTTCGACTTCATGGTGCCGTGGACGGCGCCGGGGGCCGTCCTGCCGTCGCGGCCCAGCGTCCACTACCTGTTCCTGTTTGCGCCAATCTTGGCCGCGTTGACGTTCTTGACGCTGGTACTGGCCCTGCGCTTCCGGGCCCAGAACGTGGCCGACTCGGTCCTTTCGAAGTCGTTCTGGGAAGACCTGGGCTATTCGCTGACCGGCGTGGTGGCGATGACGTCGATGGGGCTGGCGCTGGCCGATGTGGTCATGCGGCGCTTCGCGCAAGATCCGCTGCTGTCGCTGTGGCGCCGCTTGGCGTCGCGGATTGCCCGATCGCTGCCGGTGACGCTGCTGTCGCTGTTGACACCGTCGCTGCTGGTGGGGACGGGCATCTTTGCCTTCAACAGCCGGATTGCGTACCTGCCTGGCTGGGTGCTGTTCCTGCGACGGTCATCACAGACCGACTACGAACTGTCGCTGCTGGTGCCGACGGTGTTCTTGGCCCTGGTGGGCTACGGCTGGGGCCTGTCCAGCCTGCGACGGCAGCACTATTTCGACCGCCGCCAGCCGGTGACGCCGGCGGGTATGGCTCCGCCGGGGGCCGAGGCTTCCCCGATGGGTCGACCGGCATGGCAGCTATCGCCGCGGGTCTGGCTGGCCATCCTGGTCGGGACGACGGTGGCCATGATCCCGATCCTTCGTCGCTTGAGCACGATCGATCACTGGGCGCTGGATGTTGCGTTTGCCCTGTCGCTGTGGGCGGTGGCCGTGGCGGTGGTTGGCTCGCTGGTTCGCGTGGCCATCACCTGGCATCGCCTGCGCCAGCAGATCTTTTGGACGACGCACCATCCCATTGCCGGCCCGCTGAAGACCCTGCCGCCGGCGCTGATGGATCCGCTGCGTTCGCTGCTGACGACGACGCTATCGGCCTATACCGAACAGGCTTTGATTGCCAAACAGTGCCAGCGGGTTGACCAAGCCTATGCTGATATGACCGATGCTGAACGCCAAGCCTGGGCCAGCCACTTGCCGACCGGGGCCGAGCCCCCCTGGCGACGGATGCAGGCCAGTCTCTCGCCCGTTGCTGCGCCTGTGCAGAACCAGGCGGTGCGGAAGGCGGAACCGGCGGCGTCTCGTCGGCAGACCGATCCGCCCCTGACGCCGGATCATCAGCTTGCCAAGCTGCTGGTTGCCGTCGGGGTCTGGCCGTCATCGAACACGCCGGTCTTGGCCGCCAGCGATGCGGAACGGGCCGGGGCGAAAGAAGAAGCGACGGGGGCCCAGCCCTTCCATCGGCGCGTGCAGGAGCTTTTGGCGCTGCGCCTGGTCGTCTACCTGTTCCACTTGGTGACGCCCCTGCGCGAGACGATGCTGTTCGTTTCCGCGAGCCTGATCCTGACGCTGCTGGCGCTGAACAGCTATCCCTTCCAGCCCGCGCAGTCGCTGGGAACCTTCACGTGGCTGCTGATGCTGGCGGGGGTGGCGCTTCTGGGCGTCGTGCTGCTGCAGATGCGACGCGACCCGATC
>JAYRFD010000457.1:0-18248 GCA_041908565.1 Polyangia bacterium
AGTGCGCACATCGGCGGGACGGTGGATCCGCTGCCGGGCGTTGTGCCGTGGCAGTCGCCGGTACAGATCACGGCGGACCTGCGCGGTGACACGTCGAACCCAAACGCCAGCCTTTCGATTGCGATTCCGGCCTGGCAGCACGAAGCCCTGCAGGGCGATGGTGCGACGCTGCAGGCCCAGTACATCGACCATGTGCTGCGAGCTCGCATCCAGGCACCGTCGATCACAACGGATGTTCCGCCGATCGGCCGCGTGGTCTTGGGGGGGGATGTCTCTTTGCACTGGCAAGACCGTCAGCTGGCTGTCGATACCAACGTGACGTGGGCGGGTGCGCCGTGGCTGCACGCCAAGGCCAGCACGCAGATCGCGCAGCACGAAGCGCTTCAAAAGGGGACTGAGCTTCTGCCCAGCTTGCCGATCAGCGCGGCCATCGACATGCCCTCGTTCCCGCTGCCCGCCGGCCTGCCAGCGACGGGGCGACTGGCCCTGCAAGCGCAGGTCAGCGGCACGGTGCAGAAGCCCACGGCGACCGCCACCCTGCAAGGCACCGATCTGCAGCTGTCGACCTGGCGCATCGGCACGGTTCAGGCGCGCGCAGCGTTGCAAGACGGGGGAACGCGCAGAGTGCAGCTGCAGGCCAGCATCGATCCGGCAGTCCAGCCGATGGCAACGGCACTCGATCTGTCCAGCCCAGCGGTTGCTCGATCGGGCGCGGTGGCATTGCAAGCGGACGTGCCACTGCCGTTTTCGTTGAACAACCCTGCCCTGCGCGCGTCGCTGATCGCAAAGGACTATCAGCTCAACTACGAAAGCCCGGGCACCAGCAAGTCGGCGTTGCGGCGCGCCCGCGGCACCTTGGCGGCCGATCTGCACATGCAAGGCGCGTCGCCCCAGCCCATCGCAAATGGATCGCTGCGGCTGTCGCAGGGCGAGGTAGCGGCCACCACGCTGCCGCAAGTCCTGCGAGACATCTTGCTGGATGTGCAGCTGGACAAAGAAGGGCGCATCACCCTGCGCGACCTGTCTGCCAACGCAGGCAGTGGTCGTCTGCACAGCCAGGGTCGCGTGCAGATCACCGGGGGACAGCTTCGCGAGATCGAGCTATCGGCCCAGGCACAGAAGTTCCCGGTGTCGGCGGGCGCATACAGCGTCTGGCTGGATACCCAGGTCGATCTGCGGGGGCAAAGCGATGGCCAAACACTGCGCACGATCATCCAAATCCCAAGCGGCTTGGTGCAAGTGCCCAAGCTGTCGGCCAGCCAAGATGTGCAGGCCCTGGGACCGCTGGCCGATGTCGAATTTGTCGACGCGGCCGGTCGACGCGCGCGGGCTGTGGCGCTGGCGGCAGAGCAGGCCGAACGCAACGAACAGCGTGCGCGCCCAACCGTTCCGCTGTTGCCGCCGCGCACCCACGTGACCGTCGACATGCCAGGTCCCTTTGTCATCAACGGTCCCGAAGTGAAGACCGACCTGCAAGGCCACGTCGAGGCCGATCTGCAGAGCGAAGGTCAGACGCAAGGCGATCCGATCATCCAGGGCGATCTGCATGCGCTAAACGGCTGGCTGGAAATTCTGGGACGGCGCTACCAGATCGATCGCGCGCAGGTCAGCCTGTCGGGCGAGGTTCCACCGAACCCGCTGTTAGACATCTCGATCAGCCGCAAGGTGGAAGATGCGACGATTTACATCTTGGTGACGGGCACCGCGAAGAAGCCGGTCATCAGCTTTCGCAGCGATCCACCGACCTATGACCAAGGGCAGATCATCGCCATGGTGTTGTCAGGCAGCAGTCGCGGCGGTGGCAGCATTCAGCAGCAAGCCCTGGGCGCCTTGTCGTCGCTGGTGGTCGGCAAGCTGAAAGATCAGCTGGGCGCCGCGGTGCCGGTCGACGTCATCAAGTTCGATGTCGGTGGATCCGATGCCATGGGCGCCAACCAGTCGAGCATCGAGATCGGCAAGTATCTGCGCGACAACTTGTACCTGTCGTACACGCACCGCTTCGGCAACCCCAGCACCATCCTGCGCCGCATGAACAACGATCAAGTCGCGCTGGAGTGGTGGTTCCTGCGCAACTATCAGCTACACATCATGGGCGGTGACCAAGGCGTCGGCGCCTTGAACCTGTACTGGTACAAGCGCTTCTAATCCAAGCGTCGGCAGCCCAGACGAAGATCGTCGGTGCCCGCTTGGAAACTGTTTTCACAGCAGGCTCTGGATGCCCTGGGCGCGGCGTGCTGCACGGCGCTTAGTGCGACACATGATCGAACTCGCCAAACACTGCGCGCAGCGTGTCGGCGATCTCGCCCAGCGTGGCCTCGGTCTTGACGGCGCGCAGGATGGCAACCATCAGGTTGTTGTCGCTGCTCTGCGGTCCTTGAGCCGCCTGCTTCAGCGCAGAAAGCGCCGCGTGCACATCGGCGCCGCGCTCGCGATCGCGGCGGGCCCGGTAGCTTTGCACGGTCTGCGCGCGCTCGGTTTCCAGACGAGGATCCAGCTTGTGCAGGCCCTGCATCGGCGGCTCTTTGATCACGAACTCGTTCACGCCGACGACGATGCGATCCTTCTTTTCCACCGAGCGCTGATACTCATACGCGCGGTTTTCGATCTCGCGCTGCGGGTACTGCTGTTCGATGGCGGCGACCATGCCGCCCAGTTCATCAATGCGCGCGATGTAGCGCTGGGCTTCGCGTTCGATGGCATCGGTCAGCGCCTCGACCGCGAAGCTGCCGCCCAGCGGATCGACAAAGTCGGCGACGCCAGATTCATTCGCTAGCACCTGCTGCGTGCGCAGCGCCAGCGCTTCGTCATACGCGTTCACGTGCAAGGACTGACAGCCCCCCAAAATGGCCGCCAGCGCCTGCACGCTGTTGCGCACCGTGTTGGTCAAGGGCTGCTGCGCCGTCAGCATCGACCCTGCCGTCTGGGCATGGAAACGCAGCATGCAGCTCTTTTCATCCTTGGCGGAAAAGCGCTCGCGCATGATGCGAGCCCACAGTCGACGCGCCGCGCGAAACTTGGCGACTTCTTCGATCAGGTTGTTGTGGGCGTTGAAGAAAAACGACAGCCGAGGTGCGAAGTCATCAACCTGCAGACCGACGGCGATCGCCGCATCGACATACGCGATGGCATCGGCCAGCGTGAAGGCCACTTCTTGCGCCGCATCACAGCCGGCTTCGCGAATGTGATAGCCGCTGATCGAAATGGTGTTCCACTGCGGAAGCTCGGCGTGGCAGAAGCGGAACAGATCGGTGATCAAGCGCAGCGACGGGCGCGGCGGATAGATATAGGTCCCGCGCGCCATGTATTCCTTCAGGATGTCGTTCTGCACGGTGCCACCCAGCGTCTTGCGAGGAGTGCCGCGCTCATCGGCGACCGCGATGTAAAACGCCAGCAGCGTGGTCGCCGTGGCGTTGATCGTCATCGAGGTCGTGATCTTGTCGAGCGGCAGGCCATCCAGCAGCACGCGCATGTCGGCCAAGCTGGCGATCGAGACCCCCACGCGGCCGACTTCTCCGCGTGACAGCGGATGATCGGGGTCGTGACCCATCTGCGTCGGCAGATCGAAGGCCACCGACAAGCCGGTCTGCCCGCCGGCCAGCAGGTACTTGTAGCGACGGTTCGATTCTTCTGCGCTGCCAAACCCTGCGTACTGCCGCATGGTCCACAGCCGTCCGCGATACATGGTCGGCTGCACACCGCGCGTGTACGGATACTCACCGGGCAGACCCAAGGCCGCGGACTCTGCACTGGGTTCGTCACCGGCTGCATCCGCGCTGCGATCGCACGATCCCCACGCGACATCCTGGCTGGTGTACACGTCTTGGATCTGGATGCCAGCGTCGGTCTGAAAGCGCGGCCGACGCAGCGGCGATCGCGCCGTCTGTCGCGCCAGCCGTTCCCGCCACGCCGCCAAGCGACGTGCGGCCCCCGTCTTGGGAGGGTCATTCTTCGCCTCGGTCGGAGAGGCCGGGTTGGCGTTTGAAGAATCCTTCACAGGATCGTGTGTCGACATCGGCACGAAGCTATCACGCTGGCTGCGCGCCTACCACGGTGTGTAACGAAGTCAAGCGGGGTGCGACCTAGCCCGGCTTGCCGTCTGCAGAATCGGGGTATCGCACCCATTTTGCAGTCCGCGGTCTGCAGATAGACGGGCGGTTCACGTCCTTGCTACACTGAAGCCCCGCGTATCGACGCGCGCCACATTAGGAGGGGTCTGTGGCTGAGCAACAGGGTAGCAAGCAGTCCACCCAAGCGAACCAGTCGTCCATCGATACCGACAGCGACTGGCTTAATGACTTTGGTGGTGGGTTTGACGGTCCGGCCGAAGATCTGGAAGCAGCGGCCAGTCAGCCCAGCCAAAGTTCAAAACCAAATCCGACGCCGCCAGCGGCCGTTGCGGCCACGCCGCCGGTTCCCGCTGCCGCGCCGGCTCCAGCCACGCCACCTGCGACGGTCAAGCCGGCCAGTACACCGGCGATTGTTCCTGCGGCGCCAGCTTCTGCGCCAAAGGCTGCAAGTCCTGAGCAGCGACCGAGCTCTCCTCCGGCTGCCGGTGTTCCGGCCAGCGCAGGCAACAACGAACAGCGCGAGCGCGAAGCGTTCAACCGCGACGCGCAGCGCCTGGCCAATGCGCGCGACTGGAATGCGCTGGCCAACCTGCTGCGCAACGCCATCGACAACGCCAGCTGGACCAAGCCGACCGAGGTCCGAACGACGCTGCTTGCCGATTCGGCGCGCATGTACCGCGATCGTCTGAACGACATCGCAAGTGCAGAGCTGCAGTTCCGCAAGCTGCGCGATCTGGTGCCTAATCATCCAGAAGCACTGGACTTTCTGACCCAGCGCTATCGCGAGCGCGGCGACTACCGCGCTCTGTTCGATCTGCGCGCCGGCGCCATCGAAGCGACGTGGGATCCGCAGCAGCGTCTGGAATGGACGCGCGAAGCGGCCGCCATTGCTGCCGACCAGCTGCGATCGCCCGATCTCGTGATCGACGCATGGGAACGCTTGTTCCGCCTGGGCGATGCCGAAGACGTTGCGGCGGGTGCTCTGTCGGAAGCGTACCGGCAGGCCCGACGCTGGGATCGCCTGGCTGACTTCTTGTCACGGCGCGCCAGCAACCAGTCGGGAACCATGCAGGTGGTGCTGCTGCGCGAGCTGGCCGAGGTGTATCTATCCGGGCTCAACCAGCCGGATCGGGCTGCCGAAGTCCTGTCGATGATCCTGGCCACGCGCCCGCAGGATCCAATCGCCAACCTGACGATGGCGCGCGTTCAAGCGGCGCGCAAAGACTGGGATGCGCTATCGCAGCTGGCAACCCGCAGCCTGGATGGCTGCGATGCAGCGACGCAGCTGGATGTGCGGCGAGTCATTGCCGAGTCCCTGCGCGGCGCCGGTGAGCTGAAGCGCGCCGCCGTGGTCTACCACCTGATCCTGGAAGCATCCCCGCAGGAAGCAGACGCATGGAAGGGCACCGAAGAGTATCTGGTCGCCTACAACAAGCTAGAGGCCCTGGTTGCCTTCCTGGCTCGTCGTGCGGAAGTTGCGACATCGGAAGAAGAGCGATCGGCCCTGCTGGGACGCGCCGCCACCATCGCCGCGCGGCAGCTAGACAACCCCCGCATGGCGATCACCCTGCAAGAGCGTCGGGCCGGCCTGCCTGCATCCCGCGCCGAAGCGCTGACTTCACTGGTCACGCTGTATGACGCGCTGGGCGAAGAAGGCCAAGAAGGTCTGCGCAGCGCGTTGGAACGGCAGCTGGCACTGACGGCGAACCCGCAGACGCGCATCGACTTGCTACGTCGCCTGGGCGCCCATTCGATGCATCGCCTGCACGACGATGCCAACGCAGAAGACTGCTGGCAGCAGCTGCTTTCAGCGGTCCCCGACGATCGCGAAGTCCGGGAGGAGCTGGCCGCGCTGTATCGCAAGCGCGGTGACTTCCTGGCTGTCGACCGCGCGCTGAATGCGCAGGCTTGGCGCAGCCAAAGCAACCACGAACTTCTGGGCATCTGGCGGGCCGCCGCGCAGAACATCCAAGACAACATCGGGGACTCGAAGCGGGCCGTCGCTGCGTGGCAGCGCGTCCTGGACTTGGCACCCGGTGACCCCGCCGCGCTGGCCGCCCTGATCCCCCACTATCGATCGCAAGGGCGCACGCGCGATCTGATCGCGGCACTTGAATCCGAGCTGCGCATCGCCACCACGCTGGAATCGCGCGTCGCGTCCTGCATGGAGATCGCGCGGCTATGGGAAAGCGAAGGCGATCGCGCTGCGGCCATCGCCGCGCTGGAACGCGTTCTGCGCTGGTCGCCATCCTGTGCACCGGCGCTGCAGGCACTGGCCCGGCTTCGCGTCGACGAACCGAGCGTGCTTCTGGGTGCGACCGATGTCGCGCTGGCGGTCCTGGGCGAAGAAGCCCCGCGTGCCCTGCGCAGTGCAGAGCTGCAGCTGGTCCCGGCCGATGACACGCTGGGACGCTTCTTCGCGCTGCGCCGACTGCTGCAGTCGCTTGGGCCCGACTCGGGTCTGCGATCGCAGCTGTTCCGCGCAGCGGCGGACGCCAGCGCCTTTGGCGAGCTGGCCGCGCTAATCACCGATCTGGCAGCCAGCGCCGGCGATGCCGAGACGCGCACGCAATACCTGCATGAGCTGGCGACGATCTTCGAAGACAAGCTGCAGGATCCGCTGCGCGCGTTTGTGACCTTAAGCGTCGCGCGCCAGTCCACACTCGGTGGGCGGGATCTCAGCGAAATTCAGCCGCTTCTACGCTTGGCGGAAGCGACAGGTCGCATCGAAGACGCGCTGGCCCTGCTGGAAGTCGCGACGGTCACCAGCGCACCGATCGA
This sequence comes from Polyangia bacterium, assembly GCA_041908565.1. Classification (GTDB taxonomy): domain Bacteria; phylum Myxococcota_A; class Polyangia; order Palsa-1104; family JAEUJZ01; genus JAEUJZ01. The sequence goes on from JAYRFD010000457.1 coordinate 6,849, forward strand.
GCTGCGGCGAGCGGCCATCCAAAAGCGCCTGTCGCTTTGCGAGACGCGCCTTGGCAGTGCCGAGCGGGCATTCCACGAAGCGGTGCGGCTGGTTCGACTGAACCCGCATGATGCGGTGGCGCTGGCGGAAGTGCGCCGACTGGCGGCTGGCGCGAAGCTCTGGCGATCACTGGATGCACTGTATGCCGAGCTGTGGGACCGCGCCGAGAGCGTGGCCGAGCGCATCGCCATCGTGCGCACGCGCTACACCCTCGCCGCGGGCGAGCTGGCAAATCCGCTGTCGGCCCTCGATCACTTGCTGGTGCTGTACCGTCTTGATCCCGATCAGGCCGGCTTGGAAGATCAGCTTCTTGCGGCGGCTGAACAGCTGGGCGTGTGGCGTCGCGTGCTGCCCATCGTCGAAGCCAAGGTGCGGGCGGCAGCCAGCTCTGGCTTGGATGGCACGCTGGCAGGAACCGATCTGGTGCGCGTCGCGCGACTGTACGAAGAGCGCTGCCAAGATCGGACGCGGGCCTTTGAGCTGTACGCCGAAGCCGTGGTTCTATCCGATGCACCGCAGCCCGAAGCGGAAGCACGCCTGCATGCGCTGGCGGATACCGCTTTGTTGCCGGTTCTGGCCAGCGTCCTGCGCACGGTTGCGGCACGCACCAAAGACTCACAGCGAGCCCACGATCTGCTGGTGCGGATCGCTGCGCTGTACGAATCGCTGGGCCAGCCCGATCTGGCGCGCGACATCCACCAGCGCATCGTGCAGCTGTCCCCGACATCCATCCCATCTTTGCGCGTGCTGATTGCGCACCGTCGCGAACGAGAGCTTCATCGCGAGCTGCGCGATGGCCTGCAGCAGCTGGCGGCCGCGTTGGTCGATGCCTCGCAAGAAGAACGCGTCGCCATCCAGCTGGAGATCGCAGCGCTTTCGCAAGAGAAGCTGGGTGACCCCGAGACCGCGCTTTCAACCTACGCGCAGATCTTGGATGTGGATGCGCAGAACGCGGCCGCGCTGGATGGGATCCGCGCGCTGACCGCCGGCAATATCCCGCCGGCCTTGGAACTTCGCCGTCTGCGCATCGAACTGCAAAGGGCCAGTGGTCCGCAGCGAATCGAGATGCTGCTGTCGTGCGCTCGCTTGCAGCGCGAATCGCTGGACGATCCAGAGGGTGCGCAGCAGACCTTGCGCGCGCTGCTGGCAGAGACGGGCCCACGCGGTCCCGGCTACGAACCGCTGGCGCAGGCTCTGCGATCTCGTGAAGCGTGGGCCGATCTGGCTGAGCTGATCGAAAGCCGCGCCGCCGCCATGGACGTAAGCGACGCGCAGGCCGATCTGCTGAAGCAAGCGATCTCGCTGGCGGAAGAACACAGCGCGACGGTGGGCGCCGCGCAGCGTGAGCGGCTGTACCGCGCACTGCTGCTGCTGCATCCAGAAGACGACGAGCTGCGCTGGCGCCTGCTGCGCCTGCTGCGGGACGGCGGTCGCTATCAAGAGCTGGCCGATGAACTGGCAGGCCTGGCGGCCCCCACGCGCCACGCCTTCGCCGATGCACAGACGCTGCGCTTCTTTGAAAACGAGCTGACGCGGCTGCTGGATCTGCGCTTGAACCGCACCGCCAACGCCGAAGCGCGCCTGACCACTCGCGCGGAACGGGCTCCCCAAGATCCCGAGCCGCTTTTGTGGCTGGCATCGATCAAGCTGCGCAAGGGCGAACGCGCGGCCTATATGACGCTGCGTGAACGTCATGCCAAGCTGCTGCCTCCCGTCATGGGTGCGCTGGTGCTTTGCCACTTGGCAGAGCTCTGCGATGACCAAGGCGGCACACCCGAGCAGGTCTTGGCGTACTACCGCACGGCCCGCACGCTGGATCTGGACTGCAAGCCGGCCGCCGAAGGCATGAAGGCGCTGGGTCGCCGCATCAAGACGTGGCGCCAAGCGGCCGCCTTGCTGCCCGATGCCGACGAACGTGAGCTGTCAACGACCGCGCGTTCGGCGCGGCTGCGTCAGAAGGGCCAGGCATCCGCCGATCCACGTCAGGCCATGTCGTGGCTTGAACGAGCGGTCACTATGACGCCCGATGACTACGCGGCGTGGGATGCGCTGGCCGATGCTTGCGCCAAGGCCGGCGATATGTCGCGCGCGGTCTATGCTCGCCGAGAAGCGCTGGCCGCTTTCGCTCGCGTCACACCGCCGGGACCGGACACGGTCAGCAGCCACGCCGCGCGAATCGAAGAAGTGGCGTCCACTCTGCGGCAAGCCGGTGATGACACCGAAGCCGAGCGCTTGTTCGTGCGGGCGCACGCGCTGGATCCATCGCTGCCGCGCGCAGCTCTGGCAGTTGCCGAGTCGCGTCTGGCCAGCGGTCAGCCCCAGGTCGCGTACGAACTGTACGAACACGTCCTGCACGGCGGCGTCGCGCTGAGCCCGTCGGACCGCCTGCGTGCGACGTATCAGCACGGCCTGTTGGCGGCCCAGCAAGGACAGCGCGATCTGGCCATCACCGACCTACGCGCGGGGCTGCAGATCGATCCGCTGCACAGCGGACTGTTGCAGGCCTTGGCCGATGTGCTGGCCGACACCAACCGGCCGGCCTCTGCCGTGCAGCACTATGAACAAGCGCTGCTGGTGGCGGTCGAAGCGGAACAGCGGGGCCGTCTGTACGCGCGCTTGGCTCGCATGTGGGACGGTCGTCTGCACGAAGCGGACGAAGCCGGCGTCTGTTACGACCTGGCCGTGCGGGCCGGTGTCTCGGATGCCGACGTGATGCGCAACGCGCTGTCGTATTACCAGCGCAGCGGTCAGGGCGAACGCGCCGCCGCGATCATCGACGAGCTCCTGCAGCGCACCACGGCCCCCGAAGAGCTGGCCGCGCTGTGGACCCAGCGCGCCGAGCTGGCCTTGGAGACCGACGAAGCCAAGGCCATGGAAGCCTTCGATATGGCGCTGTCGTACGACCCTGCGTACACGCCCGCTGTCGATGGCCTGCTGACCGTTCTGGAACGACGGGGCGAGTGGCAGCAAGTGGTCGACATTCTCGAAGCACGGGCCGACAGCAGCCCAGCACCCGATCGCGCGCGCGCCTTGCGGCACCTGGCGCGCGTCGCTCTGCAGCAGCTAGGCGATCGCGATCGGGCGGCCGGATACCTGCGCGCCGTCACCGCGCTATCGCCAGAGCGCGAGGACTATCAGCAGCTGTTTGAGCTGTTGCCCGACACGCCCGAGAACCAGCTGGAACGGCAAGAGCTGACGGCTGCCCTGATCGCGCTGGGCGAGTCCGCGATGCCCATGCTGCTGGATCTTGGCCAGCGCATGGCTGCCAGCGGCCGCCGTCGTTACGCCTGGGCCATCCTGTCGCCGCTTATCACCGCCGTGTATTCCGATGCCACGCTGAAGGCGACCGTCATGGCGCTGCGCAAGGAATTTGAAAAGCCCGATCTGCCGTCGCTGGTCACGCGTGAAACGCATCGACGCGTGCTGCCGGCTCCGCTTTCGCCGGCCCTGCTGGATGTGCTGGAAAATGTCGACCGTCAGCTGTCAGCGGCACACCGTGCTCCGGAAACGCTGGGCGCGGCGCGCGCCACACGGCTCGATCAGAAGACGGGCATGGGCAAGACCTTCCTGGCCGTAGCCGAGCGCCTGGGCTTGGAGCACGCCATGCTGACGCGCATCGATGACATGGCCGAGCCGTTCCGCTTGCTGGGTGACGATCACTTGCACGTGCTGGTGCGCAGCGAGCTTCTGGTATCGATGTCACCCGGCGAGATCCCGTCGCTGTTCGCCCTAGCGCTGGAGCAAGGTCGTCCCGGTCTACGCCTGATTACGCAGGGCAGCTTGGAAGATCGGCAGCGCTGGATCGCTGCATTGCTGGCGGCTGGTGGCCTTCTGACCCCGGACCACGAAGACCCGCTGTTTTCGCAAGTGGCCGAGGTCGTGGGAGCCGAAGGTCGCCGCGTGCTGCAAGAGTCCGGGCTGACCGGCGATCTGGAAACGTCGACGCAGCGCCTGTATGAAGCGGCGCAGGAAACCGCGCGACGCGTGTCGTTCTTGGTCTGTGGCGAGCTGCGCATGGCGACTCGCCTGCTGACGCGCATCGACGAGTCCCTGCCCAAACCACCCAGCGCCGGCAAGCTAGAGGATCTGTCCGATTACTTCAGCAGCGCCCCGGCCCTGCGCAGCCGCGTGGCCTTCGCCCTGTCCCCCACCTGCGCCGCACAGTTCGAATAGCGCGAACCGACGCTGCGCAAGCGGCGCTCGGTTCCTGCTCGGTTGCCGCTCAATCGATCCACTCACAGCAAATCAACCCACCTCGCATCGTCCGCCTGGACGATGGCGTGGTCTGCTTGCGGCTCGCGAATCAGCTGCCGCGCAGCAGTCGATACAGTGCCGAGGGAGACAAATACCGCGCGCGCACCAAGCCGATCTGCAGATCGGCGCCGTCGGGCAGCGGCACGCTGGGGCCGTTGGGCAGCACCGTCGTCGAGCCCACTTTCGTCGGATTTCGCGTCTCGTACGAATACAGCTGCGCGCTGCTGCCCTGCTGAACGATGTAGGCGTGCACCTTGGACACCGACTGGTTGTCGAGCACCACGTCGTTGTTTGGCGCTCGACCGATCAGCACGCGATCGGTCCACGGATTGCGCGGCGTCTTGCTGATCGGATACAGCTCATAGCGCGCTGGATTGGCGCGCACATCGCCGTCGACAATTCGCAAAAGAGCCGGCGTCACCGATCCCGCCGAAAGCTGCGCGCCCGGCGCGATGGTATCGAACATCATGTTCTTGGGCTGCGCTTGCTTCTTGCCTTCGACCAGAAGAAAGAAGTGCGGATAGGCCGCCGTGAACTGCTGCAGGGTCAGCTTGTTCGCTTCAGCCAACGCAGTGGAAAGAGCCAGCGCACTCACGATCGTTCTCGTCGCAACAAGGCTAGCGATTGGCGTCCGTGGACTCGACGGCGACAGGATCGGCAGGCGCATCCGCGATGGCTGACAGGTCAGAGGCAGGAGCCGCCGGCACCGACTCTTCAACCGCGTGCGCATCCGCCGCGTTTGCATCCGCCGTGTTTGCATCCGCCGTGTTTGCATCCGCCGCGTTTGCTTCAACCGCAGGCGCATCAACCGCGGGCGCATCAACCGCGTGTGCATCAACCTCGTTCGCTGCAACCACGTTCGCTTCAACCGCGGGCGCTGCGGTCGTGTGCGTTTCAACCGCATCTGGGACGACGACGTCAGCCACTGGCTCGTTCGTGCTTTCAGGTGCGCTCACCGCGGCGTACTCCAGCGGTTGAGGCAGAACTTCGGCGACGGTCTTTTCCGATTCGGCGGCGGGCGCTTGCTCGACGACTGGGGGGGCCGCTTCAGCGGGCGCGGCCGGCTCGGTCGCTGCGTGCACAACCACCGGTGCTGCGGTCGCCGGCGCACCCGAGCCCTTGTCGCCAAGCTCTTCGATCAGGCGGGCAAAGGGCTCTGAAATATCGCGGCCCATGCCAGCCAGATAGCTGTCCATGGCCGACAGCATGCGCCGCACATCCAGCTTGTCGCGTGCGATGCGCACGATGGCCCGCGCCGCCTGCAGCGCCGCCTGGTGTCCGGGAATGTCGATGCCCTCGCCGGCATGGGGAAGCTGCGGTTCGATGCCGCGTGCCAGCTGAAACGTGTACGCGCGAACGAAGCCAATCAGGTGGGCATTTAGTCTCTCGATCGTGGTCGGCAGCGCCATGTACGTGTCTCTCCTTGCCACGGCCCCAAAGCAGGCCCCCAGTGCATCCCCATACAGCCCCAATTCCCGACAGCGAGGCCCACTCAGCACAGAGGCTGGGGGCAGCGCTCGATTCGGGTGTTTAGACAACAAAAAATACATGATCTGAATTACTTATTCTATGAATTTCACGATAAAATAACCGCGATGAACCACATCGTTCGTGGGCGTTTGCTCCTCAACGTGACCATCGCAGCGGTGCTGATCGGCGCGCTGTTCTTGCTCACTTCCAGTGGGCAGGCTGCCGTCGGACACCTGGCGGGCTTGGCGGTTGTGCTGATCACCGTCAACACGTACCTGTCGATGCGCACGAACAACCAGATCAGTGGGTTGCGCACGGCGCTGTCGCGCATGGCCAGCGGCGAATTCGCCGACCCGGTGCCGCTGACCGCCGATGAGCCGCTGGGCAACGTCGCCGAGCTTTTGGAGCGCCTACGCAAGCAGCAGCACACGCAGCACCAAGAGATCGTCCGTCAGCTGGGCACGCAGTCGAAGATGTCGGGCGACATCGAAGCGGTGCTGACCGAGCTACGCACGTCGATTCAAGGCCAGATGTCGGCGCTGGAAGAGACCAGCGCATCGCTGCATGAAATGACGACGTCGGCCAAGCAGATCGCGCAGTCGGTCGAGACGCTGGCCCGCGGCGCAGAAGAGTCCAGCTCGTCGATTCTGGAGATGGCGGCCAGCAACGACGAAGTCGCGGAAAACATGGTCAACCTGGCGTCGGCGGTGCAGGAATCGGCGACGTCGATCGAAGAGATGACCTACTCGATCCGCGAGGTCGCCAAGAACGTCGAAGCCCTGTCGGCGACCGCGGAAGAGACCAGCTCGTCGATGAACGAGATGGACATCTCGATCCGCCAGGTCGAAAACAACGCCAACGAAACCGCTCGCCTGTCGGAAGAAGTCAGCCGCGCCGCCAACCTGGGCGCGCAAGCCATCACCTCGACCATCGAGGGTATGAACCGCATCAAGGGCTATTCCGAAGGCACGGTGCGTGTCATCGCGCGACTGGGCGACAAGATCGGCGAGATCGACAAGATCCTGCGCATCATCGACGACGTCGCCGAACAGACCAACCTGCTGGCCCTCAACGCCGCCATCATCGCGGCCCAAGCCGGCGAGCATGGCAAGGGCTTCGCCGTCGTCGCCGACGAGATCAAGGATCTGGCCGAGCGCTCCAGCGCCAGCACCAAGGACATCGGCGAGCTGATCAAGAGCGTCCAGCAAGAGTCGCGCAACGCCATCGACGCCGTCGAGCGCGGCGCCAAGTCGGTCGATGAAGGCGTCAAGGTCAGCCACCAAGCCGAAGAAGCGCTGCGCAAGATCTTGGAATCCGCCGAGCGCGCCACCCAGATGGTGCGCGACATCGCCCGCGCCACGGTCGAACAGGCCCGCGGCAGCAAGCAGGTCACCGATGCCATCGGCTCGATCGCGGAAACGGTGCAGCAGATCGCAACCGCGACCAGCGAGCAGGCCCGTGGGTCGGAACAGATCCTGCGCGCCGCCGAGCGCATGAAGAACATCACCAAGCACGTCGAGCGGTCTTCGCAAGAGCAGACGCGCGGTGGCAAGCAGATCACGCGATCGATCGAGTCGATCTCGGAGATGGTCTCGCACCTGCACACGGCGCAGCGCGAGCAGACCAAGGGCGGCGATCAGATCCTGCAGGCCGTTGAGTCACTGCGCGAGATCGTGCGCACGCAGGACAACCGCATCGGCGATCTGACGCGCATGCTTGATACCATGAGCCGCACGTCGGAGTTTCTGCGCGGCATGGCCAAGACGCCGAACGCAACCACCGCGCGCAGCATGGGCAACGATCGGGACGCGGACCGCGACGCGGACCGCGACCGCGACCGCGACCGCGACCGCGACCGCGACCGCGATCGAGACCGAGACCGAGACCGCGACCGAGACCGAGACCGAGACCGAGACCGAGATCGCGACGAATAAACGCGCTCAGGTGGCGCGATCGGGCGCGGCAGCCAGGCCGTGAAACAGCTGCTCAGTCGATGCATCGGCAGGAAAGAAACTCTCGATGCGCAGCTCATCCGCGGTCACATCCTGGGCTGTGCCAAACGTCGCGATCACGCTGAACAGCGAAGCGCGAAGCCCATCCCGCTTCAGCACCAGCGGCAACACCGGAAACAGCGTCGTGTCCTCGGCCAGCCGCAGCGTATCGGCCTCTTGATACGGCTGCAGCTCGCGCAGCGTCGCTTGCATCTCTTCTCCGCCGACAGCGTCGGCTTCGCGACGGGCGCGATACCACAGCAGCGGAGCCACGGTCTTCCAGTTTTCGACCAGCGGACGGATGCCTTGCGGATGAAACACCAGGCGCATCAAGTTGCGGTCCTTGCCGCCGATGCGCGTCCAGACGTCGGCCCCCAGCAGGCTGGCAAAGCGATCGAACGATGCGTTGGTCAAGCGAATGGTCCACGCACGATCCAGGGCCAGGGCGGGAAACGGCTCGTGATTGCGCAGCATCAAGCGCACCGCCGACAACACCTGCTGCATCTGTGGGTCGTCTAGCGAGCGAGCGCGAAACAGCGGCGCAAAGCCGGCGGCCACCAGCCAGTCGTTGCGATCACGCAGCGGCACGGACAGCGTCTCGGATAGCTGCAGGATCATGTCGCGACTGGGCTTGGCACGACCGGACTCAAGAAAGCTGATGTGACGCTGCGATACACCAGCCTGCAGCGCCAGATCCAGCTGGGACAAGCGGCGCTTGCCGCGCCAGGTCTTGAGCAGCTCCGCAAACGACGAAGCCTGTTGGACGTGGGACAGAGCAGAGGGGAAGGACATGGGCTTGCTCCTGCGCGGTGTCGCCAGCATTTCCGGATAGCAGCGCAGCATCAATGACCTGCGAGGTAATTGAGCGCGCGCAGCACCCAGCGCACCCTAGCAAGCGGTCATCCCAGATCGTTCAGGTCATTTAGGAGAACGCCCATGTCGCTACGCTTCGTCGCTCTGTTGATCGTCCTGGCTCTGTTTGCTGCGCTTACGGCGGCCGCGCTGCTGGACGTTGGTTATGTTGGCGTGTTTCGCACGCAGCTACAAAGCTGGGGCGGGGCGCAGGTGCTGACCGATCTTGTGATCGTCTGCACGCTCGCCATGGTGTGGATGGTGGGTGATGCGCGGACACAGGGCATCAACCCGTGGCCCTTTGTGATGGTGACGCTGGTCGCAGGCTCGTTCGGCCCGCTGTCGTATCTGGCCCTGCGCGAATACAAGCGAGCGCGGACCGCCTAACGGGCTGCGTCGCCTGCCGCCTGCATCGCCCGCGGCGGCGACTACAGGCCGCGAAGCTCAGCCAGGCTGCCGTTGTACAGGTCCAGATCGACGTTGCCGCTGATGCCCGATACACGTCCAGTGGCCGAGTACTGCCAGAAGCGCAGGCGTCCCCAGTTGGGCGGCAGAAGCGGACACGACACGCCCCAGTGCGCGTCCCACAGATAGGGCAGTGGGTTCGGCGTGGGGTTGCCCAATCCGCTCCAGAAGCCCGGCGACGTGTACAGGATCGGCAGGCGGCCGGTGCGCGACTTGACGCGCTGCAGCCAGGTGTTGACGCGCGCGGCCACCGTCGCATCGGACACGCCACCGGTGACTTCGACATCGATGACCGGCGGGATGTCACCGCTGCCAAAGCCCACCTTGTTCAGCTGATTCACCATCAGATCGGCCTGCGCCGTCGCATCTTGGTTCGGGCGGAAGAACTGATACGCACCGACGACAACGCCGGCGGTTTTGGCGCCCTTCCAGTTGGCTTCAAACTTGGGGTCCATAAAGCCGGTGCCATCGCTGACGCGGACGATCGCGAACTGCTTGCCGGCGGCCTTGACCTGCGACCAGTTGATCGTGCCCTGGTAATACGACACGTCGATGCCATAGACCTTGGTGGCACCGGGGCAGACCGTCGACTGCGCGGTGTAGGGCGCGCCATCGGGGGTCGTGGGATCCAGGCTTTGCTGCTGTGACAAAGCGCTGCCTGCCGTGCCGTCTTCCGGCTGTCCGTCGGGGCCGACCTTTTCCAGCGAGCCACCGCAAGCCGCAAACACCACCAGCGATCCCAACAAGCATGTGCGTCGGTTCATCGGACGATCCTTTGTTTTTCCGGGGGAACTGCCGGTCCCAGAACAGGACCGGCTTCAGACGGTGGTGAACGAACGACTCGGCTGGGCAGTGGGCCAGGCGTCACGGCCTGGCTGCGCAAGCGGACGCAGGGCTTACTTCGCCCCTTCGTCGGAGCGCTTCTCGATCACGAACTCGACACGGCGGTTGCGCGACCAGCAGTCTTCGTTGTGCTCGTTGCACACAGGGCGGGTCTCGCCGTAGCCGTGGGCGTTCAGGCGACCGGCTTCGACGCCCTTTTCGGCTAGGTAGGTACGCACGGCCTGACTGCGCGCCTCGGTCAGCTTCATGTTGTAGTCGTCGTCGCCGCGCTCGTCGGCGTGGCCTTGCACTTCGATCAGCAGGATCTCGGGGTTGCCCTTCAGGGTCGCGGCCACCGCATCCAAGATCGGGTAGCTGATCGGCTTGATGATGGCCTTGTCGGTCTCGAAGTAGACCTTGTCCAGAATCTCAAGCTTGCCGCGGCGCAGGATGACGCGGCCCTTGTCGGGGCAGCCGTCTTCGTCTTCGAAGCCGTTGTAGACCTCGGGCTCGTTCGGGCACTTGTCGTCTTTGTCTAGGATGCGGTCCTTGTCGTTGTCCGGATCCGGGCAGCCGTCCTTGTCTTCGAACTGATCGATGTCTTCCGGATCGTTCGGGCACAGGTCATCGACGTCCAGGATGCCGTCCTTGTCGTTGTCCGGATCCGGGCAGCCGTCTTCGTCTTCGAAGCCATCGCGATCTTCGGGATCGTCGGGGCACTTGTCGATGTTGTCGGGGATGCCGTCACCGTCGCGATCCGATTCGACCGAGTCAGGGCAGCCGTCTTCATCTTGGAAGCCGTTCTTGGTCTCCGGCTCGTTGGGGCACTTGTCGTCGACATCCAAGATGCCGTCGCGATCGTTATCGGGCTCGGGACAGCCGTCTTCGTCTTCAAAGCCGTCGATGTCTTCCGGATCGTCGGGGCACTTGTCAACGTCGTCCTTGATGCCGTCGCCATCGCGGTCACCGATCAGCGGCTCGAAGATGAAGCCCAAGAAGGCGCGCCACTGCGATCCGCCGGTCTGCTTGCCGGAATCCGAGATGCCGTACACGCCGCCGCCCGCACCCAGAAGCAAGAACGACTTCTTGGCCAGGTACAGCTTGACCGCACCGACGCCTTCCAGTGGGAACGCGTCCTTGTTGCCGGTCATGTCCAGGAAGCCATAGAACTCGCCCAGCAGGTCGACGTACTTGTTGATGATGTTCCACGACGCGCCGATGCCGTAGCTAAGCTGCGTGCCCAGGCGTCGCGTCAACCCGGTGCCGCAGCCCGCGAACGGCGACATGGTCGAAAACATCGTCGTCGTATTGTCTGCCGGATAGCAGAAGCTCGACGACATGCCGTTTTCCATCTTCAGCACGGCGGGCTTGCCGTAGTCGGTAAAGCCGGTGCTGCCAAAGCGAACCAGCACGCCCAGGTTGATGGCGGTGCGGAAGCGACGATCTCGGCCCCACTCGCGATCGACCAGCACCTGCGGGTGAATCGTGACGTTGTTTTCGGCCAAG
>JAYRFD010000458.1:0-5176 GCA_041908565.1 Polyangia bacterium
CGCGCCGGGCGACCGCCCGACGATGAAGACAATTCGGCACGAGCTCGAGGCGATGGAGGCGCTGTACCGCCCGTTTCTGGGTGCCGCGAGCGAGGCTCCCCATGGCGACGTCGGTCGCGTAAGTGCCTCGTTCCTGCGGGTCATCCAGCAGGGCGATGTGCTGGCCCGTCGTTTCTATGAACACTTCTTTAACTTGGACCCCAGCCTTCGCGCGCTGTTTCCGTCAGACATCGGGCCGCAGGCGCACATGCTGACCGCCGCGCTGAAGCTGACCATCGACAGCTTGCAGGATCCCGATCGCTTGCTGGCGTATCTCAGCGACCTGGGCGCTCGACACGCGCGATACGGAGTCCAGCCGCGGCACCTGGGGCTGATGGGCAAAGCGCTGCTGGCGGTCCTGCCCTCCGTTGATCCGGAATGGACCGACTCGACGGCGCATGCCTGGGAACGCGCCTATGGCCACATCGCGCAGCTGGTCTTGCGTGGCATCGAAAACGCGCAGCAGAGCCAAAAAATACCGCCGGCTGCCGTCGGACGAGCCTACTGGGAAGTACCGCTGGTGGCGCCGCACAGCACGTGGATCCAGCGCAGCAGCGGCGACCTGGCCTATCAGAGCTTTGGCCATGGAGCCGTCGACATCGTCGTGCTTTGGGAGTGGGTTTCGTGCCTGGAGCAGATCTGGCAAAGCCCTCGCGTTGCCACCTTCTTGCGACACCTGGCATCGCTGGCCCGCGTGACCCTGTTCGACCGTCGAGGCTGTGGGCTTTCTGCGCGTCCGCACAGTCCCCTTCCGCTGGATCAACAAGTGGCGGACATCCTTTCGATCTTGGACCACATCGGCATCGATCGCGCGGTGTACCTGGGGATGGGCGACGGCTGCGTTCCGGCGACGGTGTTGGCATCGACACGCAGCGAACGCACGCGCGGGCTGGTTCTGTGGGCGCCCGGGCGCTGCATCGCGGGCCAAGAAAAAAACGGCAGCCGCGTCGAAGAAACCACTCCGCTTATCGACAGACAGCTGGCCACGATTCGCAGCGAATGGGGTGGGCCGGTGTTTGTCGACACGCTGGCTCCGTCTTTGGCGGGCGATGCATCGTACCGTCGCTGGTGGTCGGCGTTTCTGCGTCACAGCGCCAGTCCCAGCGAGGCAGCGGCGCTGTTTCGACAAGCCGAATCGCAGAGCATCACGCCACTTCTTGCCAGCGTGCGCGTGCCATCGCTGGTGCTGCACCGACACGGCGACCGCCATCGCGCGACCGCCGACAGCAAAGCGATTGCCGATGGGTTGCATGCGGCACAACTGCAAGTCATGCCCGGCGATGATCACGTTCCGTGGGCTGGCGACAGCGACGCGGTTCTGGCGGCTCTGCATCGGTTCTTGATGAACCTCTCTGCATCGGGAGCGTCATCGAACGTGGCGGGCTGCGTGCTGGCGCTGCGCGCGGCGGGCTCTATCGCCCTTTCTGAAGTCGAGCCGCTGGTCCGCCGTGAGCTCTTCCGCCATCGGGCCATCACCATCGAAAACTCGCCAGCCGATACGCTGATTGCCTATTTCGATGCGCCGCTGCGCGCCTTGCAGTGCGCGGTCGCGGTGCAAGCGCTTTCGGCGGCGGCCAAGCTGCCCGTTGCGATCGGACTGGACATCGGCCCGACGTCGCTCAGTCCCAGCCTATCGGGGGCTGCCGTTGAGTCCGCAGTCGCCCTATCCGGCCAGGCAGCACCCGGCGAGGTTCTGATCAGCGAGGCCGTCCACACGCTGTGCGATAGCCCCGAATTTACGACCTCGGCCCGCGCGCACGCGCTTTCCAGCCAGACGCCGCGGACCGTCTATTCCGCGTCCGCCAGCGCTCGCCAGCCGGGCTGATCCACGCGCGCGCCATCTTCTCGGCCAGGCTCGCAGCGGAGTCTGTAGACCTCGCTTGGGTTCCGAGTATTCTTGCGCCGTGTCGCGGTCTGCACTGCCATCGTCCTCCCCTGCCCTTGCCCCTGGCTCTGTCGGGGCGACCGGGCTTGCGGGACTTGCGGCAGGTGCGCTCGCAGCGCTGGCCGGGGCGGGCCTGGATGTTGCGCGAGCCACCGATCTGCATCGCTACGCTGGCGACGAAACGCTGCCCTTCTTCGCATTCCTAAGCTGCCTGTACGCGGTGCTGTTCGTGCCAATCGCCGGCGCCGCCGCGGCCGGCCTGACGATGCTTGCCCGGCTGGCCCTGGTGCGACGCTGGCTGGGCGATCCGCAGGCGAAGGCGCCCTCCCCCGCGCGCTGGCAGCTTGGCCTTTCAGGGCTGGTGGCCGCTGGTCTGTGCGCCGCGCTGCTTCGACCGCTGATCTGGGTGGCCCTGCAGCGCTTTCATCACCGAGGTCTGCTGTCTCTGCTGCTGGTCACGTACGCGCTGGCCCTCGGCGCGGCAGCCAGCCTGCTGCTGTTGCTGGCGCTGCACGCCGCACGACGCGAGCCCAGCGAGACTCCGACAACACCCAACGCAGCCGCGGGCCCACTGTCCATCTGGCTGCTTGTGGTTTCTTGCGCGTTGGGCACGTTCTTGCTTCTTGCAGTGCGGATTGCGTCGCAGATTCAAGAACAGACACGCTGGCCTTTGCCGCAGCGAGCCACCGCACTGGCCGTCGCGCTGCCCATGTTGGGGACGCTGATCCTGTGCTTGGGTGCTGCGCTAGGGTCGTGGCTGCGTCGGCGCCTGGCTCTGCATGCGATTGGGAAGTCGGGCCGCGCGGACGGCTGGCTGCTGCGGGCGCTGTGCGGTGCGGCCCCGCTGCTGGCCTGCGGGCTGTGGCTGCTGCGATCCCAGGCCGAGGCGCTGCGCATCCTGGATCTGCGCCCCATCCATACCGTGCTGTTTGCGACGCTGGTGGCAGCATCGGTGATGTTCTGCGGCAGTCGCCTGGGCCTGCTGCACAGGGCTTCATCGCGCTCGGATTCATCGCTGCGCTGGCTTTCGCTGGTCCTGCTGGGTCTGCCGATTCTTGCGTGGCTGGGGGCGGTGCAGCTTGGTTCCCGTGAATCGCTGCGCAAGGCCGGCCTAGGCCTGGCCCCCTTGTGCGAGCGCATCATCCAAACGCAGGCCCTGCTTTTAGACTGGGACGGCGACGGATCGGCCGGGCGCCTGAGCATCGGCGGTAGCGACTGCAACGACTTCGACGCCAGCCGCCATCCCGGAGCCTTCGACTGGCCGGACAACGGCATCGACGAAAACTGCAACGGCCACGACGCGACGACGCGACCAGGGACCCCGGCCCGTCCGCTGGTATTGCCCGACGGCTTGCCGCAGCAGCCGAACATTGTGCTGATCACCGTCGATGCCCTGCGATCCGATCACGTCAGCACCTATGGCTATGGGCGACCGACGACACCGCAGCTGGATGCCCTGGCGGCCGATCGCGATAGCGTGGTGTTCGACAGTGCATGGGCTCATGCTCCATCGACGCGCTACTCCGTTCCGGCCATCCTGACCGGGCGCTATCCATCGACCATCGCCTGGGGATCGCCGCAGGTGCACTGGCCACCGCAGGTCTTGCCGCAAAATCGCCTGCTGTCCGAGATGCTGGCCGATCGCGGCTACGCGACGACGGCGCTTTTGTCCTATCACTACTTCGAGCCGGCCTGGGGTCTGTCGCGCGGCTTCGCCGACTACGACACGCACTTGATGGTCCTGCACTCGCTGGGCGGCGATCCGGCGGCGACCAGCGGAAGCTCATCGCGCGAGCTTGCGGACCTGGCGCTGGCCAAGCTGCCGACGCTGATGTCGTCGGGAAAGCCGTTCTTTCTGTGGGTGCATTTCTATGACCCGCACTTCCGTTATGACCGCCATCCGCTGCCGCCGGGCGAAGTCCCCTTCGGCGAAGGCGAGCAGGATTTGTACGACGAAGAAATCCGCTACACCGATCGCCACATCGGTCGCCTGCTGGATGCACTGCGGCAGTCCCCTGGCTGGCCGCGCACGTCGGTGCTGGTAACCGCCGACCACGGCGAAGGCTTTGGCGAACACGGCATCCCACCCGACCGTCGACACGGCTATCACCTGTACGCCAACCAGACGCGCGTGCCCTTCATCTTGCGGTTGGCAGGACTGCGCCAAGCGTTTCCGTCGGTGCCAAAGCGCATTACGGCCCCAGTGGCGCATGTCGACATCGTGCCGACGCTGCTGCACAGCGTGCTGCGGCAGCCTCCGCACACCGTCGAGCGGCAGCTTCTGGGACAGTCGCTGCTGCCCCTTTTGGCGCAGCCGCAGACCGAGCCCGAGCATCGCGTCTTTCAGGAAGTCATGTACGAAGGCCCGACGGTGCGCAAAGCGCTGGTGACCGATCGCTGGCACTTGATTCAGAACCTAATTCCCGACGGCACCATCGAGCTATACGACCTGAAGAACGATCCGCAAGAGACGCGCGACCTGGCTGGCCGACGCCAGACCGAAAGCGAACAGCGCGCGCTGCAAAGCCTGCTGTCGGCGTGGATGGACGACAGCGCGATCCCAGTCGACTTCGATCGCCGTATCGCCTCGCTGGTGACGGAATCCCCCCCGTCAGTCCGGATCCCGATTCAGGCGCGCATTGGCGACTGTCTGGATGTGCTGGGCGCTAATCAGTCGACCGATGCCGTGCAGCCCGGTCAGTCGATGCAGGTCACCGTCGTCTATCGCCTGCGCTGCCGCATTCCTGCCGGCTATCGCCTGTTCTTCCACGTGCGCAGCCCCGTCGGCCCCTTCGTCAACGCCGATCACGAGTTTCTGGATGGGATCGTCCCTGCCCAAAACCTGCCGATCGACCGCTACATCCGCGACGTCACATCCATCACCCTGCCTCTCGGCTTTCCCGGCGGCCAGGCCGTTCTGCATGTCGGTCTGTTTCAGCGCAGCGTCCGTCTGCCGGTCAGCGGCCCCGCGTCACAGGCGCTGACTGCGGATCGCTCGGTGGTGGTCGGCCATGTCCAGGTGGGCTCGCCATGATGTCGGTTGGCCTTGTGATGACGCTGCCGCCCGCGCTTTCCCCCTGCCCAGACCGGCCCTGCCGGCTTTTGCGAAACCCATGAACAAGAAGACGCATACCGGCGGTCCCGGTCGAGTGGCGCCCCATGCCCGACGGAAACGAGACCGCGATCTGTTCCTGACCCTGCCCTGGCTCGCGGCGGCCGTCGCCTGTCTTTTGGCGCTGTGGGCGGTCGCAA
>JAYRFD010000459.1:0-4272 GCA_041908565.1 Polyangia bacterium
AGCGAGCCCTTGAGCTGAACGGCGACATGTTCATGGCGATCTACAACTTGGGCATGACGTACAAGGCCATGGACGATAAGAAGAATGCGATCGACTGGCTCAAGCGCTTCCTGCAAGCAGGCAGCCGGGGGGGGCCAGACATGACCAAGGCCGCCAGCGATGCCTTGGCGCAGCTGGAAGCACCCTAGCTGCCGACCCTGTATAGGGTTCATTCATCTAGCCTTTGCGGCGTCATGGGGGCGTCCGCGTCTACTTCTCTTAGAGCAGCCAACGGTATCGATTTGGGGACGCATGCCGTCGCTGCTCTGCCTTTTGCTCACTGGCTTGGACTCGCGTTAGCGCAGGTTCGGTTTTGGTCGCTGATGTGGCCTTGTGTGCCGAAACGCAGGGCTGAAGCGGCCGGTTGTCCTATGCCTTGAAGCAAGAGGTGTGCTGCGCCCGAAACCCGCGGAGCCGTGCAGGGTTCCATATTGATCCTCGTCGGCTGAGCGTGATATAAAAGGTGCGGCTTTCAACCATCTACATCCCTGAAACCGCAATATTGGGTGGCCTGCTCATGCAACTCCGGGAACAGGTAGCGAAGCGCCTTCGTGGTCTAAAAACTTGGGCTGGATTGCTCGAAGAGTTCGAGAAGGAAGTCGAGCGAGTCGAAGGCAAAGAGAACCGGGCGGCTGCGCTGTTTGAACTAGGCGAAGTCTGCGAAGAGATCTTCCTACGCAAAGACCGCGCCATGGCGCATTACCAGCAGGCTTTCAAGCAGAACCCGCAGCAGATACGGGCTCTGACGAGAGCTCGCCAGATCTATCGCGAGATGGGCAACCTCGAAATGGTTGCCACTCTGCTCGGTCTGGAGATGAAGGTCAGCACGGACCCTGCGCGCAAGGCGGAAGCCGAGCGTCTGTTGGGCGAAGTGCTGCTCGATGCGCAGCAGCGCGATCGAGCGAAGACCGCGCTGGAAAATGCAGCAAAGCGTCAGCCTGGCGATAGCGATATCGCCGATGCGCTTGCCGCTACCCAGTACGATCGCGAGGACTGGCACGGCGAAGTCGATCGCCTGCTGGCGCAAGCACAGCGCGTGTCGAATAACGACGCCGCGCTGGCT
Organism: Polyangia bacterium; assembly: GCA_041908565.1. Classification (GTDB taxonomy): domain Bacteria; phylum Myxococcota_A; class Polyangia; order Palsa-1104; family JAEUJZ01; genus JAEUJZ01. Next base: position 1,103 of record JAYRFD010000459.1, read on the forward strand.
GCTCGTGTGTACCTGCGGGCTGCGCGCATCCTGCACTTGGAAGCGGCGAACGATCCACGGCTTGAAACGACTCTGCGTCATGTCGTGGCGTTGGCTCCGCAGCAGGAAATGGCGAACTTCCTGCTTGAAAAGCTGCTGCACGCGCAGAACCGCTTCGACGACATCATCGCGCTGCAGGATCAGCGCATTGATGCCCTCGAAGAGGCACAGGCGCAGATCGATCTGGCCAAGCGCATCGGCAACATGTGGCTGTTGCGCTGGAAAGATCGCGATCGCGCAGCGCACTTCTATGGGCGGGCATTGCTGTCGACGTATGCCGGATCAGTTGATGCTGCGCAGGCTTTCCCTGGGCACCTGGCCGCGTTCAGCATGCTGCGCGATGTCATGGCGCCGCGTGGCGAGTGGCCGCAGCTTCTGAGCTACGCCGAGCTTGGCCGCAGCGCTCTGATGAGCGATGACGAGCGTGCCGCGCTGATGGTGCAGGCTGGGCGCATTGCCTGGCGCGAGATGGGCGATGCGGAGCGCGCGCGCGGCTACTACGCCGAAGTGCTGCGCGTCTTCCCCGAGCAGGAAGAGCTGCAGGCGTATATCGCCGAGTTCGGTGATCCCAGCGTTGAGCCGGCTGCTCCTGAAGGGGAAGCGGTGGCCGCTGCCGAAGGCGAAGTGCCGGTAGAAGCCCCCGCGGCCGAAGTTCCCGCAGAAGAGCCGGTTGCCGAGCAGCCTGTAGCCGAGGTTGAGCAGGCGGCCGCTCCAGCTGCGGAGGAGCCGGCGGCAGTTGCGCAGGAAGAAGTGCCGGCGCCGGTGCAAGAGGCACCGGTTGCACAGGCCGCAGCTGAAGCAGAGCCTGCCCCCGAGCCCCAGGCAGAGCCAGAGGCTCCGGCTGCTGAGGCCGCTCCCGTGGAAGCCCCGGTTGAAGAGCCGGCTGCTGCTGCGGTGCCCGATGAATATGCAGGCTTGGATCCCGCCGTGCGCGCTGCGATGGATGCGGCGTGGGCGCTGGAGGGGACCAGTCTGGACAAGGCCGTCGACGCCTGGCGCAAGGTGGTGGCGCAAGCCCCCGCTCATCGCGTGCCGCGCCGCGAGCACATCCGCGTTCTGCGTCAAGCCGAGAAGTGGAACGGCCTGGCCGATGCGCTGAAGGAATTCGCCGACAAGGTTCCAGAGCTGTCGGTCGACGAGAAGGTCGAGGCGCTGTTCGAGCTGGTTGCGATCTACAAAGATCGGCTGCGCATCGATTCGCAGGTTGTGAACACGTACAACCTGATTCTGGGCCTGCAGCCGGGCAATGTTGCGGCGCTGGATGCTCTCGCTGCGCAGTACGAGAACATGAAGCGCTGGCCGGACTTGATCTCGACCTTGCAGAAGAAGGCCGCGCAGGTCGAGGACGTGCCGGAGAAGGTTGCGCTGTACTGCCGCGTCGCGCGTCTGTTCCAAGAGCGCTTCTCGAACGTCGCCGAATCGATCAAGGCATACGAGCAGGCTCTTGCCTTGGACGACGGCAATGCTGAGTCGATCGCCTATCTGAAGAGCAACTACGAGAAGCGTCGCGACTGGGAGAAGCTGATCGCTGTCAACCAGCGCGAGATCTCGCGCATCCCCAATGCCAACGAGAGAGGCCAGCGCTTCGTCGAAGTCGCCAAGATGGCGTCTGAGAAGCTCAAGAAGCCGGCGATCTCGATCGAGCTTTGGGAACGCGTGCTGGAAGCAAACCCAGATCACGCAGAAGCGCTGGGCGAGCTTGAGAAGCTGTACGAGCGCGAGAAGATCTGGGACAAGCTGGCCGATGTCAGCGAGCGTCAGGTCGCGCTGTTTTCCGACAACACCAAGAAGGTCGCCATGCTGCAGAAGCTTGGCGTCCTGTTCACCGATCGCGTCAAGGATGGGCCGCGTGCCACCAATGCGTGGCGTCAGCTGCTGGCGATCGAACCAGAAAACCGTCGCGCGCAGGATGCGATCAAGAAGCTCTTCGTTGAACAGAAGAGCTGGGATGATCTGGAGCAGTTCTACGCCAAGCAGAACAAGTTTGACGAGCTGATCCGCACCTTCGAACGTCAAGTCGACGTCGAAGACGACGCGAACAAGGTCCTGCTGTACAACCGCACCGCTGTTTTGTATCGCGACAAGATGGGCAAGGCGGATCGTGCGCTGCGTGCGTTCGAGGCCGTGCTCAAACTGGATGCCCGCAACCTGATGGCGGCAGAGGCTTTGATCCCTCTGTACGAATCGGCCAAGGATCCGAAGAAGCTGGCCGGCGTGCTGGAGATCCAGCTGTCGCATACCGAGGATCTGGCAACCCGCGTCGAGCGCATGCAGAAGCTGGCTGAGCTGACGGAGACGTCGCTCAAGGACAAGGCGACTGCCTACGCCTGGTATCTCAAGGGCTTTGCGGAGGATCACCGGGCCGACTGGCTGCGACCCGAGATCGAGCGACTGGCTGCCGAGACGGGCGGCTGGGCTCAGCTGGTAGCTGCCTACGAAGCCGCGGCTCCCAAGTTCACCGACAAGATGGAGTCGCTGCCGCATCTGCTGGTCGTGGCACGCATCTACGAAGAGCAGATGCAGAATGCCGACAAGGCCATCGAGACCAACCGGCAGATCCTGGCGATCGATGAGAACAACACGATCGCACTGGAAGCCATGGAGCGCCTGTATCTGAAGACGGGGCGCTACACCGAGCTGCTGAGCATCTACCAGAAGAAGCTGGATCTGGAGATGGATCCGGTGCGGCAGAAGGGCATCCGCTACCAGATCGCGCAGCTGTATGAAAACGAGATCAAGGACGCGGGGCAGGCTGTTACGGCCTACCGCGCAATTATCGACGGCGTCGGTGGCGAGAACGAGCTGGCTGCATGGCAGGCGCTCGATCGAATCTACACGGCGACGGCGCAGTGGACGGAGCTACAGGCCACGATCCCGCGCGAGCTAGAGCTGGTCGATCCAGCCGATGCCGCGATGATCGTGGAGCTGAAGTACCGGCTGGGCCAGATTCGCGAGCAGCATCTGTCGGATGTGCCGGGCGCGATCGAGTGCTATCGCGAGATCCTGGATCTGGCGCCGGCACACAGCGGAGCGCGCGAGGCTCTGGAACGACGCCTTGGCGATCAGGACTATCAAGTCGAAGCCGCGAACATCCTGCAGCCGATCTACGAGCAGCTTGGCGAATGGCTGAA
>JAYRFD010000460.1:0-7274 GCA_041908565.1 Polyangia bacterium
AGCATCTCGCACCACTGGGCCAGCCAGCCCGACGTACGCGGAATGGCGAACAGCACCGTGAAGAAGTCGGTCGGGAAGCCCATCGCCTGGTAGATCAGGCCGGAGTAGAAGTCGACGTTCGGGTACAGCTTGCGCTTGATGAAGTACTCGTCCTGCAGCGCGATGCGCTCAAGCTCGATGGCGATGTCCAGAAGCGGGTTGCGACCCGTCACTTCGAAGACTTCTTCGGCGAGGCGCTTGATGACCTTGGCGCGCGGGTCGTAGTTCTTGTAGACGCGGTGGCCGAAGCCCATCAGCTTCTTTTCGCCCTTGCCCTCCTTCACTTCCTTCACGAAGGCCGGGACGTTGTTGATGCTGCCAATCTCGGTCAGCATGCGCAGCACGGCTTCGTTGGCGCCGCCGTGCAGCGGGCCGTACAGGGCCGCCGACGCCGCCGCAACCGCCGAGTACGGATCGACCAGCGAGCTACCGGCGGCGCGCATCGTCGAGGTCGAGCAGTTCTGTTCGTGATCGGCGTGCAGAATGAACAGCACGTCAAGGGCGCGCTCTAGCACCTTGTTCGGCTTGTAGCGCGGCTCGGCCATCTTGCGGATCATGGCCAGGAAGTTGCCCGCGAAGGACAGCTCGTTGTCGGGATAGACAAACGGGAAGCCCATGCTGTGGCGGTACGACATCGCGGCGATGGTCGGCACCTTGGCAATCAGTCGCACGACGTTCAGCATGCGGACCTGCTTGTCGTGGACCTTCTTGGCTTCGGGATAGAACGTCGACAGGGCGCCAATCGTCGACAGGAACACACCCATGGGGTGCGCGTCGTAACGGAAGCCCTGGATGAAGCTCTTGACGTTTTCGTGCACGAAGGTGTGCGTCGTGATTAGGTCGACCCAGCTCTTCAGCTGGGCTTCCGTCGGCAGCTCTCCGTGCAGCAGCAGGTACGCGCACTCGAGGTAGCTGGACTTTTCAGCCAGCTGTTCGATGGGATAACCGCGGTAGCGAAGGATGCCCTTGTCGCCATCGATCAAGGTGATGGCCGAACGGCAGGACGCGGTGTTTAGGAACGCCGGATCGTAACCCATCATGCCGAAGTCATCGTCGGCCACTTTGATCTGACGCAGATCCGCGGTGCGGATCGTGTCGTCGGTGATCGGCAGTTCGTAGGTCTTTCCGGTGCGGTTGTCGGTGATCGTGAGTGTGTTCTTAGACATGGTCCCCTCAAGAAAGGGCTGAATCGTTGTCTCGATCCGATTGGCTGCCGATGGGCAACAAACCGTGAACGTGACCTGTCAGGATGCCGGCAGTCTATCGGATGCCGCGTGCTGAGTCACTAGCATCGTGAAGTCCCCGCACGCCCTGTGCGACATCGCTCTGGGGTGATTGGCTGGATGCCGCTCGATGGGTCGCTGATGCCGTCCAGGCAGGGCGTGCAACCATGCTAAAGTGAGGAGGCTGATTGATAGGTTTTCCGTGTCGGATCGCCCCCTTACCCAAGAACGCCAGCGCTGCTTCGAGTGTGGCATCAGTTACCCACCCGATGCGCCAGAGTGCGAGATCGACCACGCCCGACTGTGGCCCGATACGATTCACCACGTCTGGCGGATCGAAGGTGTCATCGCAGCCCGACCGGGCGGCGCAACCTGTGCTGCCTACCATTTGCACACCGGCGAAAGGGTGGCGATCGATGTGGTCCGTGTGCTGCACGCCGAACAGGCACGGTCTCAGGATGTGCGCTCAGGCGAAGGGGCCGCGGCATCGCTGACGGGGCGCGCGACGGACGATGGAGCGGTGCGGCTGCTGCAGGCCGAGGCACAGGCGCTGCATACCTTGGATCAGCCCAACCTGCTGCGTTTGTTTGAAACGGGCGTCGACGAGCAAGGCATCGCCTACCTGGTGACCGAGCTTGGAACGGCGCGGCCCCTTGGAGATCTGCTGGAAGAATGGCAGCGCAGTGGCCACACCCCCTTGAGTGGCCGCGTAGCCAGTCAGATTGCCCGCCAGCTTTTGACGGCGCTGGTCGCCGCTCACCGAGCGGGATTGGCCCATCAGGGTCTGCAGACTCACCATGTCTTTTTGCTAAACGATGAAGAGGTCCTGGTGGGTCGAGCACGGGCCGGCGCGGTTCGTCTGCGCGGGCTGCGCGCGCTGAGCCTGGGCCAGACGATCCGCGGAAGCGTGCGATCGGATCTGCGGGGCGTCGCGGCTCTGCTGTATGAGTTAGTCGTCGGTGATGTGCCCAGCAGCGAGCGCACGCCGCTGCGTGACCGCACCATTCCCACCGGGCTTGATCCCGCGCTTTGGGAAGTCATCGTGCGCGGTCTGGGCGAGTCGAATCGCGACGGCTATTCTTCCGCCGACGAGATGCTGCGTGCGCTGGCGGTTGCGGTTCCGCCGATCGCAAGCGAGGTCAGCGCAGCGGCGCTTGCGACCCTGGGTCGCACCGACCCGGGGGCAGGCAACAGCTCGACAGAGGAAATTCCCGTCGAAGAGGCGGAAGCGGCCGCGCGCGAGACGCCTGATCTTGCTTCAACCCCAGCGCTGGTATCCCGTCTCAGCGGTCCGTTGGCCACGTTGCCTGCGCCTCCAGAGGCATTTGCAACCGAGCCGCCCCCACGATCGAGTATCTCGGGCGAGCTTCAGGCGGTGTCCTTTCGCGACCTGTTTGAGTCGGAACAAGGTCCGCGGCGGGTGGAGACGCTGGCGCAGTCTCGTCGGCGCGTCTCGGCAGCGAGCCTGAAGCTTCCGACGCTGCCACCCCCGTCTGAGTTTGTCTTGTCTCCATCCGCCAGCGCGCCCCACAGCCATCCCGGAATTCCAGCTCTGGGAACCAGTGGCGAGCATGCCTCGCTGGAGCCGACAGCAGACCTGTCGGCTCTACCGATCGCGGACTTTGCATCGCAAAGCTCTGGGCGCATCAGCGCACCCGCAGAACCGGATCGAGACCGTCGTGCGGTTTCGCACGCCGCGGCACCCCGCAACCCTGGCCCCGCGCCTGATCCCGTTGCATCGTCCACCGCTGCGGCGTCCGCTGCGGCGATCCCTGAACCGATCGATCCCTTTGCGGCAACTGGGCAGGTCACCGCGGACATGGCCAAGCCGACGACTGGCGCTGCATCCCGAGCCGGCGGTCTGTCCGTCGGCGAACGCGTCGCGTCTCCGAAGGCTGTTCCCGTCGTATCGTCGCCCAGGCTAGACCACGAGGCCGCGCTGAAAAACACGGGTTCCGCAGGCCTGGCGCCTTCTGCGGAAGCGAAGGCACGGCAGTCCGGTGAACGACCGGTCGCCCCTGCCACTTCTGCGGAGCTTGATGCGATCCACGACCGCCGCTTCGCCTGGGCCATTGCCGTCGCGGCAGCGCTGGTTCTTGTCGCCTTGTGGCTGCTGATTCACTAAGCAAGCCTAGAAGTCCGACTGCCGCAGCCCGGCGTCGCGGGCTGATGGCGCAAGCGGTGAATGGCCCAGCCGTCCCATCGCCGTCGAGAGAATTGAATCGCTCCCCCGTCGGTGATGAAATAGCCGCGGGGAACTAGCCACCCCTACGGCGCGTACTGTCATCGGCGGCAAGCGCCAGCGACGCACGCAGGGGATATGGGCGGGACGGCGCGCGGCTGCTGTGGCGCCAGCCATCTCAGACTGCGCTGCCTCTTATCACCTTGGGAGCTAAACATGGCATTTTCGATCGAGCGATTTGTCAGCCTATCCAAAGCAGTCGACACCAGCGACCTCGACTGGGACTACGTGGCTCGCGTCGGCATCACCGACGACGAAGCGCGCGTGCTGCGGTACATGGCCGACACCGAAAGTCACACCATCATTTACCTGCGCGACGTGCTGGCCGGACACACCGCCAAAGATCCAGAGATCGCGGCGTTCATGTCCTGCTGGGTCTACGAAGAGTTCAATCACGGCCGCGCCATCGATCGCTTCTTGACCGCTTGTGGGCGTCCACCAGCGTCGGGGCAGTACACGAAGATCGCCGACTCGGCCAGTTGGGTCGAAGGCCTGGAGGCCTTCTTCACCCTAAGTCTGCCGCACCTGACGCCGCACTTTGCCGCCGTGCACATGGCGTGGGGAGCCATCGACGAGATGATGGCCGCCATGGCCTATGTCCAGCTCTCGCAGTACACGCGCAACCGTGAACTCGCCAAGCTGCTTGTGCGCATGGCCAAAGACGAGCGACGGCACCAAGCGTTCTACTTCCACCAGGCCGAGCGACGCATGCAACACCCAATGGGGCGGCACATCGCCCGCTTTGGACTGGAATGGCTGTGGTCGCCCGTCGGCATTGGCGTGGGGGGCAGCGCCGACGATCTGGCGTTTATCGCCTGGATGCTGTTGGACAACGAGCGCGGTCGGGAGGAGCTACGTCACAACGATCGCATGATGGGCCGGCTGCCAGGCATGCAGGGCTGCACGCTGAGCTTCCGTCGCGTCGACACGCTGATGAAGAGCTATCAGCAGCGTTTCCCCCAGGAAATCGATCGGCTGCGACGACAGCGCAGTGAGCTTGGCGTGGACCTAAGCTCGACCGTCGAGCGGCTTGGGCACGAAGATCAGCTGAGCCAAGCCCTATAGCGATCCCTGGAAGCGACCGACGCCCCATCCCGCATAAAGCACGACAACGGCGATTGCCGCGATCAAACACACGACAATGATCACATAGTCTGCTGTGCGCAGGCTTGAGTCATGCAGATACGTGCGATCGCGACTGCCCGAAAACGCCTTCGACTGGAGCACAACTTCCAGCTGCTGCGACTTCGTCATCGCCCCCAGAATCAGCGGCACCGCCAGCCGAGCATAGACGCGTAGCCTGCCGACTAGGCCCATGCGCTCGACGGCGAGTCCGCGCATCCGCTGGGCATCGACAATCGATCGAACATCAGCCAGCAGCATCGGGAAGAAGCGCAGCGTCGCCGACAAGATGAACGCCAGCTTGTAGGGGACGCGCGCTCGCACCAGTCCGGCGATCAGGCTATCGACGCTGGTCGTGAAGATCAGAAGCGGCGCCAGCAGCGTCAGAACAACGGTCTTCAGACAGGCGTTCAGACCAAACAGCGTGCCTTCCTGCGAAAGACGCGCCCCGCCGATGCCCCAGACCCACACCGGGATCTGCCACAGCGTGGTCAGCGACTCTTGCCCGGTCAGCGACTTGACGTATTGGATATTAAAAAATCCATGCGTGATTAGTAATATAAAATAAAATGGAATCATGATGCGGAAGATCGCTTTAAGATATTGATTGCTGACGTTGCCAAGGATGCACAAAAGGAAGATGGAAATGGATAATATTGCTTGATAAAGGGGGCGGTCCCAGACCAGGGTGATCGTGGTTAGGCTGGCGACCAGGCAAAGCTTGGCGCGCACGTCGATCTGCGCGAACAGCGAGTCGCGCGCCAGATCGCTGTACTGACCTTCGTTCATCGTCGAGCCTCCGCGGGGGCGATCGAATAGCTGGCGGCGATCTCGTTCGGTGTCAGAAGCTGACGGCCTTGCTTGTGGATGCCATCCAGTTCACGCGCAAGCTGCACGGCCTGGGGCGGCGACAGAAACGTTCGCCGCAGCACATCGACGCTGTGAAAGGCCTGTCGGATCGGCGCATCCAACAGAACGGTACCGGCGCCCATCACGATCACACGCTCGGCATAGTCGGGCATCAGATACAGGTGGTGCGTGACGACTACGACGGTCTTGCCCTCGCGATGAAGCTGCTTGGTCAGGTCCAGGATGTAACGGGCTCCGCGATAGTCCTGGCCCGTCGTCGGCTCGTCGAAGATGACCGCCTGCGGCTGCATGGCCAGCACGGCGGCGATGACCACACGGGCTCGATCGCCCTTGGGCAAGGACAGCGGGTGCGCTTTCCGCACCGACAAGAGGCCCATCGATCGCAGGCTCTCGGTGGTTCTGCGATCGACTTCCGCCGCGCTGGTTCCCAGGTGGCGCAGCGCGAACGCGACCTCGTCTTCGACTGTGGCGCAGAAGATTTGGTGATCGGGGTTCTGCGCGACATAGCCGATGCGACGGGCCAGATCGCTGACGGTCAGGCGGGTGATGTCTTCGTCCAAGACGTGCAGATGGCCGCTGCTTGGCGACAGCAGCTTCATGAACAGCCGCACCAGCGTGCTCTTGCCGGCGCCGTTCTGCCCGACGACGACGACGTATTCGCCTTCGCGGATCGACAACGACACGCCTTTTAGCGCCGCGGTTCCGTCGGGATACTTGTGATGCAGGTTTTCTGCCGCGACCAGCGGGCGGGCTGCGCTACGGGAAGGCGGCGAGGGCAGATCGACCGAGGGCACGGGCTGAAGGGACAGCGTCGACACAAGCTGGCTGGCTTCGGCCATGCGGGTCGGTAGATCTGGAATCGATGCGCCACCCTGACGAAGCAAGTAGAACGCGGCGGTCACCTGCGGGGGACGAACCTGCTGCGCCAGCAGGGCTTCGACATCGCCGTAGACCTCGCTCGGCGATCCCAGGGCCTGCAGTCGACCGTCGGACAAAAGGGCAATGCGGTCGGCGCACTCGGCCAGCTCTTCAGCAGCGTGGCTGACCAACACGACGGTCATGCCCAGCTTGCGGTTTAGCTCGCGAACGGTCGCGAAGATCTCGAAGGCGCCGACCGGATCCAGCTGCGATGTCGGCTCGTCCAAGACGAGCAGCGTCGGGCGAGTCGCTAAGGCCGCGGCGATGGCCAAGCGCTGTTTCTGACCGCCGGACAGCGCGTTGGGCGACTTGCTGCGAACGTGCGACAGTCGCGTCAGTTCCAGCACTTCGGCGATGCGCAGACGCATCTCGTCGCGCGGCACACGCAGGTTTTCCAGCGCGAAGGCGACCTCGTTTTCGACGGAGGTTGCGATCAGCTGGGTCTCTGGATCTTCAAAGACCTGCCCGACCCGCTGCGCCAAGCCGGCGATCGGCTGGTCCACGGTATCTAGTCCATCGACGGTGATTCGCCCAAAAAAGCGACCGCCATAGAACTGCGGCACGATGCCGTTTAGCGCCATGCACAGCGTGGACTTGCCTGCACCGGTTGCGCCGACGATGCCCAAGAATTCACCGCGCCGGATGCGCAGCGATACGTCCTTCAGCGAATAGTCCGCCGCCGTTGGATATTGATACGAGACCTGATCCAGCACCGCGACATCGTCGACTTTGCTGAGCACGCGCTGGGCGGCGGGGGTGTGACGGGGATTGGCCATCGGCTCGCCTAGTACGTCGCGTGCGTCGGCTTGACCAGCCCGATGGCACGCAGCCCCGAAAGAACGCCCACCCCGACGACGGTG
>JAYRFD010000461.1:0-2461 GCA_041908565.1 Polyangia bacterium
ATCCCAGTTGTGCAGCGAAGCTCGCGATACGGTGGTTCCGGCCAGCTCGACGGGATCCAAGATGGTGACGGGCGTGATGGCCCCGGTGCGACCCACGTTCAGCTCGATCTCGCGCAGGCGCGTGATGGCCTGCTGCGCTGGAAACTTGTAGGCGATTGCCCAGCGAGGGGCCCGCGCCGTCATGCCCAGCGTTGATCGCTGCGCCAGAAGATCGACCTTGATGACCAGGCCATCGATGTCAAACGGCACGCTGTTGCGTCGCGCTTGCCAGGCATTGACCGCCGCCAGCAGGGCATCGAATGAATCGACCCGCTGAACATCGCGCGATACCGGCAGCCCCAGCTGCCGCAAGCGATCCAGGATGGCTGCGTGCGTGCTGAGCGTCGCTTGATTGTCTCCAGTAGCATCGACTAGTTCGTACAAAAGGACGCGCAGCGGACGTTCAGCGACCAAGCGAGGATCAAGCTGCTTCAGCGCCCCACCGGCGGCATTGCGCGGGTTCTTGAATGGCTCCTCGCCGCGCTTCAGGCGTGCTGCGTTCAGCGCCGCGAAGTCATCGCGCTGCATGTACACCTCGCCGCGGACCGTGACATCGACCGGCTCGCGCAGCGTCAGCGGCAGCGACTTGATGGTGCGCAGGTTGCCCGTGACATCTTCGCCGACCAGTCCATCACCGCGAGTTGTGCCCAACACGAAGACTCCGGCGCGATAGCCAAGCTCGATGCCGATGCCGTCGATCTTGGGCTCCAGCATGTAGCTGGGTGGCTGCGGATCGCCGGCGCTGCGCAGGCCGCGACGCACGCGTTCATCGAAGTCCCGCAGGTCTTCGGCGCTGTACGTGTTGTCGAGAGAAAGCATCGGAACAGTGCGCTCCACCTTGGGGAACGCCGACAGCGGAACGTGGCCCACGCGCTGGGTGGGCGAATACGCCACCACCCAGGAAGGATGCTCGCGCTCGATGCGCTCAAGCTGCTTTCGCAGCTGGTCATAGTCGTGATCCGTGATGCTGGGATCGTTGTCGACGTAGTACCGCCGGTCGTGCTCAAGCAGGTCTTGCACTCGCCGTAGGTACGCGGCTTGGTCGGCTGCGTGACCCCCGGTGGCTGATGCAGAGTCCATGGGCAGCGCTGCGTTCTGCCCCAGCCCGTGCCCGTGCCCATTCTCCTTCTTCTGATCCGCGGAGACGTGCGCGGAATGACGAGGCGTGTCCGATGTGGCCAAAGGGAGACTCCAGTAGCAGATGAGTTCGCCGCGCACGCTATCACAGGACCCCATACGGCGAGCGGCTCGCGGAGCCAACCGGGGCAAGCCAGCCAAAGGACGCAGACCCTGCAAATTGGGCAGGTTCTCTGCAGCACTTGGGCGTGCTATGCTCTGACAGGGTTTCTAGTACCTCGACGGATCGTCATGATAGGAAAGCTAGTCGGCCACTATAAAGTCGTCCGGAAGATCGGCGAGGGCGGCATGGGCAGCGTCTGGGAAGGGCTGCACGAAGGCATCGGCCGACGCGTTGCTATCAAGATCCTGCGCGCCGAATATTCCAAGGAAGCCAACTTGGTGACGCGCTTTTTCAACGAAGCGCGTGCCGTCAACATCGTCTCTCATCCCGGCATCGTTGGCAGCTTCGACTACGGTCAGCTGGAAGACGGCACGGCGTACATCGTCATGGAATACATCGACGGTGAGACGCTGTCCGCGCGCATCAAGCGCATCCGCGGCTCACTGGGGCCGGATGCGCTGCGCATTGCGCGACAGATCGCTGCCACACTCGCGGCGGCACATGCCAAGGGCATCATCCACCGCGACATGAAGCCCGACAACATCATGATCGTTCCCGACCCCGAGGCACCGGGCGGTGAGCGAGCCAAGGTCCTGGACTTTGGCATCGCCAAGATCGTGACAGAGCACGAGCAGAACAAGCAGAACACGGGACTGACGCAGGCCGGCGCGGTCATGGGCACGCCGCGCTACATGTCTCCAGAACAGTGTCGGGGTGCTGCCAAAGTCGACGTGAAGACCGACGTCTACGCGCTGGGCGTCATGATGTTCGAGATGCTGGTTGGCAAGCCTCCGTTTGAAGCGGATGGCACCGGCGCCTTGATGGCACTGCACATCTACAGCCAGCCGCCGCAGCTACGCGAAGTCGATCCCAGCATTCCGGCCCACATCGAAGCGCTAGTCAGCTCGATGCTGGCCAAAGATGCGGCTGCGCGCCCGGCGATGACCGAGGTCGTTTCGCGCATCGAGGGATTTGGCATCAAGGGAACCGGCGTGCTGTCAATTGTGCGTCCCCCTGGCGGCAGTGCCCCGGGGCTTGAGACCAGTCCATTTTCCAATGCGTCGGGCATCAGCCACTCGTCCGGCGTGCAGTCGATCGTGGCCGAGCCATCTGGGCCGAATTCCACGTCGCGGCCGTCGCTGGCTGGCGTGGGACAGACGCAGGATCCGACACGGAGTCGCG
>JAYRFD010000462.1:0-5116 GCA_041908565.1 Polyangia bacterium
AGGTGAAGGTCTCGGCCACTGGCATCGGTTCCGAGATCCCAGTCGATTCGATCAGCAGGTAATCAAAGCGACCGGCCTTGGCCAAGGCAGAAACCTCGGCCAGCAGATCTTCGCGCAGCGTGCAGCAAATGCAACCATTTTGCATTTCCACCAGCTTGGCTTCCGTGCGCTTGAGGCCTCCCTGCTTCACAAGCTGCGCATCGATGTTGATCTCGCTCATGTCGTTGACGATGACGGCGACACGAAGCCCTTCGTTGTTGTTCAGCACGTGGTTCAAAAGCGTCGTCTTGCCGGCGCCCAAGAACCCCGACAGCACCGTAACGGGTAGCTTGTTCATCTATGCACGCTCCTGGCTGTGGGCCTACTGGCCGCTTCGCAACGACGACGATGCTTCCTGAAGCAGACCCGCGGCCAGGATCGCGTCGATGCCTTTGCGATCGATCGTTCGCATGGCTCGCGTGGATACCAGCAGCGTGATGAATCGCCCCTGCTTTTCCGACCAGAAGCGCTTCTTCTGCAAGTTGGGAAGCTGGCGGTGCTTGCTCTTGATGTTCGAGTGCGAGACCCGATTTCCAGTGAGTGGCTTCTTTCCTGTGACTTGGCAACGCTTGGACATTGGGAGCCTCCTATTTAGATCTGGGGACGACGCGCGGGGATGTGCGGGGTGCGTCAAACTTCGTGGCCTTCCGGGGGCAGCGTCGAATCGATGATCAGCTTGATGCGGCGCCCGCTTCCCGCTGGGGGTGAACGATGCACAAGCCCGCGACCTTCGTGCCCGGGATAGCCATTTCCTTTCATCACGCCGACCGCAAATGGCGGCATGCGGCGCAGTCCCTGCGGATCGCGCAAGATGGCGGCGTTGGTTTCAGCGTGCGATCCCAGCGGTCGGCACAAGGCCGTGCGCGTCACGGTGTGGGCCGCCGCATACTCGGTGCCCGCACCAAGGTAGGTGCAGATCAGGCGCAGCGTGACCCAGTCGGTGTGCAGCACCGGACAGTCCGCCTTGTCGACCATCGACAGCTTCACGTGAAGGACGTGCTGCGTGCCTTCGGGGCGAAGCGCGCAGAACAACCGCACAAGCTGCTGCACGTCGGCAATGAAGCGCTTGCGTGGCTCCGCATCTTGCGAACGCGGGATCAACCCTGGGGCACACAGCGCCTGGTCAACGAGCGCCGGCACATCAATGGCATCGCCGGTTCCATAACATTCCACTGCGCAGCGGGACTGCATGCGTTGCGAAAGCCAAGCCGCCAGATCGAGGTCCGGCAAGCGCTGCCACAGGCTCAAGCTGACTGCTGCTTGCAGCACGTCCTGCAGCACCTCGACCGATTCACCGCTGCGAATATCGTCGCTGGCGTGGGGTACGCCGGCCTGGACCATCCCGGATGATTCGCTGGAAGACAGATCGTTTCGCATGACGGACCTCGTGCTGTAAATGCAACTGATTTGCATCTATGATCAAACGAAGGGCAAGTCAAGCGCAACACATTGCGCGCCGATGCGGCTTGTTATGTATTGCAAGTAATTTGCATTTGATGTCACGCTTCGTCCATTCCCACCGCACCCATGAACTGCGGCGCAGCCCGATATGATCCCCAGTGCACAACGCGCGCAGCTAGATCAGGAGCCGAAATGACTGCAGTCACACTGCCCCCTGTGGTTTCGCCCTTTCCTGCACACAGCACTCTGGCCACAGGCCCAAGAACGGCGCTTGTATCGACGGTAGCCGAGCTAACTTCGATCTATCAAAAGGACGTGAACCTGGTCGTCCTGCCCCGTTCGCTGACGTTCAATGCGCAGGCCGCAGTGCATGCGCTGGCTGGCGGTCCAGACTTCACTGTTGCTGCCCAGGTCTATGCTCCGAATCCGGATCTGACTTCGCTTCCCTTCGTAGATCAGACCGATGCAGATCCGCTGTTGGCAGACATCCGATTCTGGGTCCAGGCGTTTGCCGAGCTTTTCGATGCCGAGCAGATCGGCTTTCGCATCAGCCACAGTCGCAGCGTCCTGTGTCCGCGCTTTCATGTCGACCGCGTGCCCGTGCGTCTGGTCTGCGCCTATGCCGGCCCCAGTCTGCAGTGGCTGGCCGAACCTGATGTCGATCGCAGCTTTCTGGGACATCAATCGGGAGGGCGCAGCGACGAAGAATCCGGGCTGATGCGCCGCCCTGCAACCATCCAGCAGGTGCCGCCGCAAGCCATTGTCCTGTGCCGCGGTGATTCCTGGCCGGGCCAGGCAGGGCGGGCCAGCGTGCATCGGTCGCCTCCATTGCCAGCGGTCGGCAGCGGTCGCATCGTGATGACGCTCGACATCCTTTAAGGACCGCCAGTTCAGGAAACACCCGATGCGCAGTTCGAGCACAAACGCAGATCCTTTGCATCTTTTGCATCCTTGGATCACAAGCACAGCTTTGAATCTAGTGTCTCTCTGCTGCGCCCTCTCCGTGCATGCGGACTCGCAGCCGCCCAAGCCCGCGGCTGCGGTGGGACGCCCGGCTTCTGGTCAGCTGTCGCTTGCGGCGGGCCAGACTGTGCCAAGCCCGCGGCCCGCACAGCGACGGGCTCGCCATGTCCTGATCATCAGCGAGGACGGCATGCACCCGGCGCTGATTCGCGAACAGCCGCTGCCAAATCACGAGCGGCTGTACAAGAACGGGTCGTACTCGTTCCGCGCTCACACCATCAGCACAGCGTCGACCTTGCCATCGCACGCGTCGATGCTTTCGGGGGTCGATGCGCATCAGCACGGGCTGCTCTGGAACAACTGGCGTCCAGAACGCGGCTTCATCCGCGCGCCGACGGTCTTTAGCCTGGCCACGGAAGAAGGACTTTCGACATCCGCGATCGTCGGCAAGTTCAAGCTGCGCCACATCCTGCCGCAAGGCACGGTCGAGACCGTCGGTCGCCCCGGTTACGACTGCCGCAAGGTCAGCGAGGAAGCCGCGCGCCGCATCGAGAAGGATCAGCCCGCGCTGATGTTCGTCCACTTTTCGGACCCTGATGAAAAAGGCCACAGCGCCGGCTGGCTGTCAGATGCGCAGCGGGCCGCCGCGCGCGAGTGTGATCGCTGCCTGGGGCGCATTCTGGACGCACTGGATCGTCGCGGCACCCTGGATGAAACGCTGATTATCGTATCGGCCGATCATGGCGGTCACAGCCACGGACACAGCGGGATCCTGCTGAGCGACATCCAGATTCCTTGGATCGCGTACGGCCCGCAGGTGCGGCGTGGCTATGCCATCGCGGGGCGAATATCGACCATGGACACGGCAGCAACCGTTCTGTTCGCGCTAGGCCTACCGACGCCAGACAACCTCCGCGGGCGAGCCGTGCGCGAGATCTTCACTCGCCCTCAGAAAGATCGGGCGCAGCCGTGACTCAGACGTTTGCAAGCCAGGGAGCGAACCCGCAGTCCGCGCAAGCGCTTGCTGATGTCGTGCTGTCCTTGCTGCGACAGCAACCGGGGGCAGAAGCCGCACTGCGCGGCCTGGTACAGCCGACGCGCTGCGGCGGCGGTCTTAGTCCTGACCTGCTCTGCGAACTGGCGCTACATGTGGTCGCGGTGCACGGTCCGGTGTCGTCGCTGTCAGACTGGGCGTTCGAGATCCTGGGCAAGCAGCTAGGCATCGGTTTCTTTTTCGCGCTGCTGATCGCGGCATCGAATCACGGCGATGCCGCTGGCTGTAAGCGCTGCCTGCGGCTGCTGTGTGATCGCGCGCGCTTTCGCTGGCGTCCATTCCAAGCGTACCGTCGGGTGGCCAAGCAGCGCGGGCTGTGCTTGCGAACGCTGCGTCCTCTGCTGCCGCGGACCGAACACGCCCCGGCGCACGATGAAAACCAAGCGGTGCCGGCCCGCTGCCCGGGAAAGGACAAAGACACAGATATTTCGTCGCCGTCCCGCGATTGGCGTCAGCGTCGCCCCCTGTGGAGCCGTCTGGCCTGCCAGGGGGCAGTCGATGAACTGCTGGACTTGGCCGCGCAGGATGCGAAGCGCAGTGGTCAGCCTTTGAACAGCATGGACTTGGCGTTTCTGCTGCGGGCGGCGCGACGGAACGGCACGGCTGCTCAGCTTGCGCGGGCGCTGCACTTGGTGCCGCCCGACCAGCAAGCGGCCGACGGCGTTCTGCTGCAAGAAGTGCTGTGCGCGATGCGGCGCTTGCGTCAGCCCACATCCGCCTGGCTGCTGGTCGATCAGGCCCGGCGCATCGGTCAGCGCCTAAACTGCCTGCACTACACGACGCTGTTGGCGATGTGCGGCGATCACGAAGATCACGCGGGTGTGCTGCGCATCCTGTCGGACATGCATCAGCAGGGCGTCGTCCGCGATGCTCTGTTTAGCGCCACCTTGGCGCGACTGCAGGCTTCGCGCTGAAAGGAGTTCTGCAGAAGATGCAAGCCGTTTGCATGTTCTGCAGGCTTCGCGGTGAAAGGAGTTCTGCAGAAGATGCAAGTCTTTTGCATGTTCTGCAGGCTTCGCGCTGTGGGCGGAAGGGCGAACTTCCTGCGCTTCCGCTATGCCGCGTGGACCACGGTCGGTGAACAAGTCTGCCCGCCGTGGCGCCGCGAAGGAAGGGGGGCTTGCCGGGGCTACTTGCAGGCGCCGACGTCTTTGCCGGCTGGCATCTCGCACTTGCCAGAGGCGCAGACCTTGTCGCGCTTGCGCGGCTTGCCAGCTGGCTGCGGTGGCTTACAGACCGGCGGCTTCAGCATTTTGACAATGTGCGTGCGAAGGCCTTGGCTCGGCGGCAGCGTGCATGGATCGTCCGGGCTGTGTGGAGGATTGAAACGGTCGGGGCTGCAGCGCGATCGAGACGGGTGCTGCGTCGCGTAGAGATCTAGGGCTGCCCGACGAATCTAGGAATGAACGGGGGGAACCTGCGGAAGTTGAAAGCCGGGATAGTGGCGCCACGCGGCCGGGTTCAAGCTGACATTGGCGACGAGCCCGTCTTGCGGATCGAGCAGTGCCTTGCCGCGAAAGTGGCGATCCAAGCGTCGACCAAACGACAGCAAGCGGAAGCCAGCGTCGAACATATGCGGCAGGTCGCGCAAAAGAGCCAGCGCTTGGGCAAACAGGCTGGGCTCGGACTTCAGCGTCGCGCGCGAGTAGCCGTAGCGAT
>JAYRFD010000463.1:0-2115 GCA_041908565.1 Polyangia bacterium
GAACGTCTGGCCAAGGCCTTGCCCACCGCCGATCTGAAGCTTCGCTTGGGCGAAGGTGCAGCCGCTCCGGCGCAGATCCTGGGCATCCGCAGCAAGACTCGCTTGACCAGCGACGTGCTGGATTCCGCCAGCCAGCTTCAAGCGATTGGCTGCTTCTGCATCGGCACCAATCAGGTCGATCTGGCGGCCGCCAACCGTCGCGGCATCCCCGTCTGGAACGCGCCGTTTTCCAACACGCGCAGCGTGGCCGAGATGATCCTTGGCGAGATCATCATGCTGGCCCGTCAGCTTGGCGACCGCAGTCGCGAAGTGCATCAGGGATCGTTTCGCAAGGTCTCGGCGGGCTGTTACGAGCTGCGCGGCAAGACCTTGGGCATCATCGGCTACGGCCACATCGGTTCGCAGGTTGGCGTGCTGGCCGAGGCGCTGGGCATGCGCGTGCTGTTCTATGACATCGTGCCCAAGCTGGCCATCGGCAACTGCCAAAGCTGCCCGACGCTGGCCGCGCTGCTGTCGCATTCCGACTTTGTCACGCTGCATGTGCCCGCGACGCCGCAGACGCAGGGCATGATGGGCGCTGCCGAGATCGCGCAGATGAAAAAGGGCGGCTACCTGCTTAACGCCAGCCGCGGCACCGTCGTCGACTTGCAGGCGCTGGCCGCTGCGCTGAAAAACGGCCACTTGCGCGGTGCGGCCGTCGACGTTTATCCAGAAGAGCCGGAAGAAAACAGCGACGGATTCACGACGCCGCTGCAGAACCTGCCCAACGTGATCCTGACGCCGCACATCGGCGGGTCAACGGAAGAAGCGCAGGTCAACATCGGTCGTGAAGTGGCCACCAGCCTGCTGCGCTTTCTTTCGCAAGGTGCGACGACCGGCGCCGTTAACTTCCCGCAGATCGAGCTTTCGCCGACGCCGAACACGCACCGCCTGATCAACGTGCACCGCAACGTGCCGGGCGTCTTGCGCGATATCAACCGCGTCGTCTCTGAACTGGACGCCAACATCCACGCGCAGATCCTATCGACCAACGATGCGATTGGTTACCTGATCATGGACTTGGATCACGACGTCGTGCAGCAGGTCTCGGCCCGTCTGTCCGTCCTGCCGACCAGCATCCGAACCCGCGTCCTGTACTAACAGATGGGATGAAGTGGCTGGCCCCTCGCGGCTTCATCCGTGGGCCAAGGCGGCATGGATCGAATGGACTGACTGGACTGAATGGATCCGTTGGTCGGAAGCCCGCCGACTGGATCCGATCTACGCGGCTTGCTCGTCGTCCCAGGGCATCAGCGGGTCCGGCAAGCGCAGCCACGCTTTGGGGCCGCGGCGCCACTCTGCATCGGTCAGCAGGCAGGCGTCTAGCTGGGCACGCAGCGCCGCTTCGTCCATGTTGATGCCGATAAGGACGATCTCTTGTCGGCGATCGCCGTGCTCGCCGTCGAAGTCGCGCTCGATCTCGGCGCGCTCGTCGGCATCGGTCGGCCATTCGTCGCTTGGCGTGGCTGCCCACCACGTGCCGCCGGCTTCCAGGCTGCACGTCACGCCGGCCTGCGACCACAGCCCCATCCAGTCGGGACGAGTCGCCAGCCAGCAGAAGCCTTTGGATCGCAGTACGCCCGGCCAGTCTTGTCGGATGAAGTCCGCGAAGCGCGCTGGATGAAACGGCCGACGCGCGCGATACACGAAGCTGCGGATGCCGTACTCCACCGTCTCGGGAACGTGCTCGCCGCGTAGCTCTTTCAGCCAGCCGGGGGCGGTGGCGGCGCGTTCGAAATCGAAGCGACCGGTGTTCAAGACCGCCGACAGCGGCACCCGACCCTGCGTCGATCGAACCAAAAGCGCGCCGGGGTTTAGGTGCTGCAGGATGCCTTCCAAGCGAGCGGCCTCTGCGTCGGTCAGCAGATCCAGCTTGTTCAGCACCAGGACATCGGCGAACTCGACCTGCTCGACCAGCAGATCGACCACGTCGCGTTCGTCGTCTTCACCCAGCGAAAGAGATCGATCCGCCAGCGTGTCCGCACTGCCAAAGTCGCGCAGGAAGTTCTTGCCATCGATCACCGTGACCAGGGTGTCCAAGCGCGCCACGTCCGACAGCGACGCGCCTGCTTCATC
>JAYRFD010000464.1:0-1521 GCA_041908565.1 Polyangia bacterium
GCACGCGCACCGTCAGCGCAGAGCGGCCACAGACCCGCAGCAGTCGCTTATACACCAGCGCTTGGTCTGAAAAGAACGGTGCCAGGCGCGGGCTGCGGTCCACCCAGACCGCGATCCGCTGAGCCCAGGCGGGACGTGGCAGGCAGGGCAAACGGGCCGCGACCTCGCCACGCGACCACTGGAACAGCAGCTTGGGCAGGTCGGGGTCGCGCGACGGCGTCTGCGAGCGCAGCCCCTGGTGCAGGACCGGCCACAGCCGCGACCACGGCGAAAGCGGCGGCGATGGCGGCGTAAACGCCATGGCATAGTCGGGATGATAGAAGTCCGCACGACGGAGTTCGGGCACGGCAGAGCGCTCGGCCTTGGGATGGGCCGCGTCGGAAAACGTCACCTCATCCAAGCGAAACAAGGGAAGTGGCGCTGCGTCGTTCACCTGCGCGGTTTGGACAGGCGGGGCCACAGGTGCCTCGATGGCGGCAACCGTTGGCTTGCGTCGCATGGACTGGGCCTTCGGCTTTTCAAAGCCAAGCTGCGCTGCAGCGGCCTCGACCTCTTCCACGGGCAGGGTCACGAGCAGGCGAACCAGATCGGCACGCCAGATCTTCGACCGCCCACGGGGCGGCGGGGCCGGACCCCGACCGGCTGTTCGCGCCGTCGTCACCGTCCTAGCTCGCTGGGGTGCTTGCGCAGCACAAACTTTGCGACGCGATCCATCAAGGTAAGCTGCGCTTTTTCCTTTCGCTGCGGCTCGCAGACGGCGCGGATAAGGTCCAGGTATTCGGCCAGGCCCGGCGGGCACAGGTCTTGGTTGCGCAGACGCTCGCGGTCGTCGGCGAGCAGTTCCGCCGCACGCCGCAGGACAGCATCGCTGCAGCGCTCGCTCGAATCAGCCTGAAAGTGCGCCTGCCCGCGTGCGACGAGCGTCTCGATCAGCTCGTCACGCGCGCTGGGCAAGGTCAGGGGGAGGACCAGGCAGCGTCGTAGAAACGCGTCGGGCAGCGCGCGTTCCTCGTTGGTGGTGATCACGACAAGTGGGCGCTGGGTGCTGTTCATACGCACGGGCTTGCAGCCGGGCACATCGAAGCGACCGTGGCCAAAGGCATCGAGTAGACCGTTCGGGATCGCGGGATCAGCTTTGTCGATCTCGTCGATCAGCACTACCACGCCGTGCTGGGGCTTCCATGTGTCGCGCGTGAACGGGGATGTGATCGCAAGCCGATCGGCCTGCGCTTTGGCCGAGCCCCAGTCGAAGGCCCACCACAGCGGACCGGGATGAACAAACTCGCCGATTGTGAGCCTTGCACGTAGCTGCTCTGGTTTGGCGTCGCGCTGCGCCCCCATCAGCTGCGCTTCCGCTAGGCGCGCAACCGAGTCCACCGTCCAGAGCAGATCGCGCGTCTCGGTCCGCGAGTCGACGGCATACGATACAAAGGCCCTGTTCAGCGCCTCGGCAGCGGCGCGGGCAAGCTGACTTTTTCCGACGCCAGGCTCCCCCCGCACCAAGAGTGGTCGACCGGTAGC
>JAYRFD010000465.1:0-1892 GCA_041908565.1 Polyangia bacterium
CGCCAAGCTCGCGGATTTGGTTTTGCAAATCCAGGACTCGTCGCCCGTTGCACCAGTCGTAGTACTTGTAGAGGTCGGTGCGGATCTGAAGCACGCGCTTGGCTTCGTCGCGCTGGGATTCGGCGTGGCCTCGTCGGATCTCAAGCTCGATGAGCTGTTTTTTGAGGTCGGCGACTTCGGGGGGCGGGGCTTCCTGGCGGGCGCGGAAGGCGCGCAGCGCGGTCAACTCGGCTTCCGTGCTGGACTTGTAGCTGGCGAGTGCTTGGTGGGCATTCTTGGCGGAGTCTTTGATGGCGGTCACCGCATTGGCGAGCGTCTCGCAGACGGTCTTCGCCTGGGCAAGTCGGTCCTTGTAGTGAGCGTCTCGCTCGTCGGCCTGCTGTAGTAGGGCACGGTGCTGCTCGGCCTGGGCCTGATAGGCGCTTACCTCTTGGCTCAATCTACCGGCATCGTCGGTCAGCGCCTTCAATTCCTTCTCTTGCTCTGCGATGCGAGCCTGGGCAATGTTCAGCGACTGCGCTTGTTCTGTCTGTCGTCGCGACGCGGCTTGCTGGGCAGCGATGAGCCGCTGATGCACGGCGTGCGTAACCTGGACGTGCTGCGAATAGAGCGTGCGCACCTGCACAAGCTTGCGTCGCAGACGGACGACGCGACGGCGGGCGAGGTTGTACGCGGCACGCTGGTCGTCAGTTTCGCGGGACTTGATGGCCAGCAGCCGGCCGATCTTCTCGACCGCAGCCTCGGTTCGGCAGACCCGTTCCTGCGCGATGTCGCGCTCTGCCCGGACCGTGCGGGCATCGTGGCGCGCAAGATCGCGCTGGCGAACTGCGTCGCTGAGCTGCCGGTCCAAGTCGGCGATGCGCTTGTTTTGTGAGGCGGCGGACTCGCGCGTGGTGGTCAGCTCAGCCTGGAGCTTGTTGTGCGTCTCGACGCTGGCTACGGCATCACGGGCGGACTGTTCAGCCTGGGCGGCAAGCTGCTGGCGCAGCGCGATCAGCTCTGCGGCTTGCTGGCGGATCGTCGCCTGCGCGTTGGCAAGCTGCGCGTGCAGCGCCTGTGTCTCGCGATGCTTGGTGGCCAGGGCGCGCAGCGGACTGTGGGCCAGGCGGCGATACCACAGCAGCACCCAGGACCGCGTGTCGGTTGGCGTTCGCGACCACGCCCAGCGGCGGCGTAGCTCGGCGGTAGACGGTCGCCCCTCCCGACGCGCCCGCGACGCACGCACGCGACACGTCGAGCCGCAGTAGCGCGTGTCCTTGCGCTGCACGGCAGGCAGCCGGACGCTACAGACCTCGCATCGATCCACGCTCGGCCTCGGCCCCCCTTTTATCCGTTACTGTACCCGCTTCCCCCGCGACATCGCAGCGTTTTTCCGCGACAGCGAAATCCCCCGCAAAGTCGCGAGGATCGATTTTTCTCGACGGGCGTGCGCCCTTCCGCCCTTGCCGACCCGCCGCGCGTGGTCTATCTCCCCGCGCCCCGCCATGACTGTGTCGATCGAACATCAAGCGCCGATTGAGCTGTGTCTGCGTCACCCCGATCTGCTGCCCAAGCTGCTTGGCCTGTGCGGTCAGCCGATGCCTGCGGAGACGGTTGCAGAACCCTATCCCGCCCGCTTCAACCAGATCTCCGTCGAGGAGTGGGAAGCAGACGGGTCGATGGTACTGAAGCAGGGGCAGGATCCCGTCGGTGCGGTGGTGCTGGAGATCCAGCGCCAGCCCGACCCCGACAAGCGGTTTAGCTGGCCGCTGTACACGGCGGCGTTACACGCCAAGCATCGCGGGCTGCTGAAGACGTATTTGCTGGTCATCGCCACCAACCAACAGACAGCGCGGTGGGCGCACCAGCCGGTTGCGACGTGTCAGCCGCATGCGCCATTCCGTCCGCTGGTC
>JAYRFD010000466.1:0-6101 GCA_041908565.1 Polyangia bacterium
AGCCTTCCAGTCAACGACCAGCAGCCTGGAGCTGCTATTGGGTGCGCACTACAACATCGGCGGCGTCGTGCAGATCGGCGCAGCCGGCGGCGCGGGCATCTGGCGACAGGCCGGTACTCCCGACGCGCGGGCCCTGTTCCGACTGGCCTATGCACCGATGGGGCGCAAGAAAGCCCATCACAAGACCGACGATAGCGAAAAGGCCCGTCCCAAGGTCATCGACCGCGACGGCGATGGCATCCCGGATACCGACGACCGCTGCCCCACGGAACCGCAGGGCGCGCGGCCCGATCTGCAGCAGCCCGGCTGCCCCTTGCGCGACCGCGACGGAGACGGGGTTCTGGATGCCGAAGACCAGTGCCCAGACCAGCCCGCCGGCGAAAGCCCAGATGCCAGCCGCCGCGGCTGTCCGGCTGCGCAGGCTGCGCAGGCTGCTGCGAGCGATCGCGATCAGGATGGCATCGCCGATGCTGAAGACATCTGCCCGGATCAAAGCGCCGGTGCGTCGCCCGACCCGGCTCGCAAGGGCTGCCCGGCCCCAGTGGTGACCGATCGCGATGGCGATGGCATCGTCGATGCGGAAGACGCCTGCCCGGATCAGAAGCCTGGCGCCATGCCCGACCCGACGCGCAAGGGCTGCCCGATCCCCGACAAGGACGGCGACGGCATCCCGGACAGCGACGATCAGTGCCCAGAAAATGCCCAGGGCCAAGTGGCCGACCCAAGCCGTAAGGGCTGCCCAGCCAACGACAAAGACGGCGACGGCATCTATGACCACGAAGATCAGTGCCCGTATCGCGCCGTCGGATCGCTGCCCGATCCCGGTCGCAAGGGCTGTCCGCTGGACGATCAGGATCACGACTTCGTGCCCGATCGCGAAGATGCCTGTCCCGACAAGGCTGGCGCTCCGGACAGAAACGCCAAGCGCAACGGCTGTCCGAATCCGTTTGTCATCTTTGAAAACCAGCGCGTAGTCTTGAAGCAGGCGATCGCGTTTAAGCAAAACAGCGACGAGATCCTGCCGCAGAGCACGCTGATCCTGACGGCCACGGCGAACGTGCTGCGCGATGCGCCCGTGATCAAAAAGGTCCGCATCGAAGCGCACACCGACAACGTCGGCGGTGCCGATGCCAACATGACGCTCAGCCAGAACCGCGCGGATGCCATCGTGCGCTGGCTGGTCGATCACGGCATCGACTCGTCACGCTTGGAAGCGCAGGGCTTCGGTGACACCCGCCCCATCGGGGACAACGCCACGCCCGCCGGTCGCACCAAGAACCGCCGCATCGACTTCGTGATCATCGACCCGCCAAACTAGGCGAGCACGCGCCCTCCGACCGCACCCCATCCACCCCGCCATCGCTTCGAATGCAATCGCTGCCCTAGGGCTTGCCGGGTAGCGAAGGCAGGCGCTTACCTTGCGTGAAGCGCTGCTCGGGGCCGGGGCCGACATAGACCTGCACAAGCTCGGCCTTGTCGACGCCGGGCGGCAGGCTGCCGGCGTGCTTGTGGCCGGCGGGAATGCGTATGGCATCGCCGGCTTGCAGGGTCAGGCTCTGGCCATCTAGCTGGACGATGAGCGGACCGCTGATCACGTACAAAAGCTCGGCGCTTTGGTCGTGCACGTGTTCGGGTACCTGTGCGCCGCGGTTCAAGATCAGGCGGCTTAGCGCGGCTTCCGGACTGCCGGTGCCGGCGTTCAGCAAAAGCGTCGCTTGCCCCTTGCCTTGCGCGATCTCATGCGTCGGAGCACTGGCCCCGCGAGCCGGCTCCGCACAAGCGACGCCGATCGAAAGCCCAGCCCAGACAAGAGCCGCAAGTCCGACCTTCACGAATCGATGGAATGCCATGGATGACTCCTTGCTTGCCGCGTGAAAACGGTCCTGCTTCGCGCCACACGCGCGGTGATTCCAGTCAGCGCAGCGTCGACAAGACGGCTTCCAGTTCCTGACCGCGATGTTCCCAGCTGTTGTCGCGCAAGAACTGCGCCCGTTCATCACCGCCCGTGCGCGGCGGCAGCGAGCCCTCTTGCAGCGCGCGCAGCCACGCCAAAAGCTCGTCGGGCTGGCGATAGAAATAGACGTGCGGCGCGAAGCGATCGACCTCTGGATAAGACGCGCTGAACACGGGTCGGCCGGTCGCCAGGTATTCGTACAGCTTCACCGGATCGACCGCTTCGACGATCGGCGTGCGCAGAAACGGCATGACCAGCCCATGCAGCGGCTGCATGCGAGCCGATAGCTGGCTGTGCTCGACGGGGCCGTGGCAGATGATGCGCGGATGCGCGCGCAGCGGATGTTCGGCTTCGATGGGACCGATCAGGTGAATCTGCAGCGTCGGCAGCGCGGCCAAGCAGTGCGCCAGGCTGTCCCAGTCAAACCAGCCGCCGATGGTGCCGACATAGCCGATGCGCAGCGCAGAATCGGCCCGCGGATCCTCCGGCAGCGGCGCATAACTTCCGCCACCGCCGTTGCGCACCAGCGCCAGCTTCGATGAAAGCTCGTCGCCGTAGCGATCTTGCAGACGCTGCGCCAGGCACTGACTGGACACCAAGATGCGCGCGGCCGCCTGCACAAGCTGCGCTTCGGCCGCCCGCACTTCATCGGCCGTCACCCCCGGCGGAGTCAGCGCCAGCACGTCGTCCATGCAGTCGTAAATCAGCGGCTGCTGCGATGCCCAGGGCCGCGAGCCATTGCCCAAAAGATGCGCGCCCGCCGCGATCCCCGACAGGCCAGCTTCCGACGACAATAGAGGCCACAAAAGCGGATGCCCCAGCCACAGCACATCGGGTCGAAACAGCGCCGCAACGGCCGCCAGCCAGCGTCGCTGCACCCACGGATCGACGTGCCTACGCAGCGGTCCTTGCACAAGCGTTGGCAGAAGCGGAATGCGCCGCACCGGGCTGCGGTTGTGCGGCCAGGCAAAGCGCCGCGGGCTGGGACGATAGACCGCCAGCACGTGATGTCGACGGGCAAGCTGTTCGGCCAGGTGCTGCGGCCGCTGTTTGATCCAGCGCCAGTCCACCGCCATCAGGTACAGGATGCGTCGGCTCTGGTTGGGGTGCGCGGTGCGGCCCTGCTCCGTCGATTGCCCGTCTTGGCCGTCCGCCATGGTCCTGTTCGCCTACCACTGCGCAGGAAGCCAAGTCAATCGCGCTGCCGATCGGCAGCTGTTCTGCCACCCGCTCTGCCGCGAATCGGGCATCTGTTTCGGCATCTGTTTCGGCATCTGTTTCGGCTTCTGTTTCGGCTTCTGTTCCGGCTTCTGTTCCAGCATCGGGCCGGCATCTGGTTCGGCTTCTGTTTCAACCTCTGTTTCGGCAGTGGGCGGTCCGCAGGTACTGCGGCATTTTTTGTCGCGTGCTGACTCCGTCGTAGCCAATGCCCGCAGGGCTGGCCTATGGTTGCGCGAAGAGGACTGGCAAGCGGATGGCGTCAGAGCAGGTCTGTCGACGGGATCGAGTGACCACGTGGTGGGGGTTTGTGGCGGCTGGGCTGGTGTCGGCAGCGACGCTGCTGCCTTTTCTGCGCAAGGCGTACAACATCGACGACCTGACGTTTCTGCTGCAAGCGCAGCACATGCAAGTCGACCCGCTGCACCCGACGGCGTTTGACATGGTGTTTCACGGCCAAGTGCTGCGCGTGTCCAAGTCGCTGGTGTCTGGCCCGGTGATGGCGACGCTGCTTCTGCCGTCGGTGGCCTTGGGCGGGGCCGAGTGGCTGACGCACCTTGTCCAGCTTGCCCTGCTGTGGTTCAGCGCGCTGTCGACGGCCAGGCTGGGCCAGCGCCTGGGCCTGACCCAAGCCGAGTCGGGCATCGCCGCTCTGTTCATGGTGGCGGCCCCCGGCGTGCTGGCGATGGCCGGCACCGCGATGCCGGATGTGCCGGCGCTGTGCTTTCTGACGGCGGGCATCGAACGGCTGCTGGCCTGGAAAGCCGAACGACGGCCGGTGGCGCTTTTTTTCGCCGTGGTGCTTTTGGCCTTGGCCGTGCTGGCGCGCCCGCATGCGCTTTTGGGCTTGGGCATCGCGGCGCTGCTCTGGACCGACGACAAAGACTGGCAAGCCGGCCTGCGCGCGGTCCTGCGATCCAGCCTGGGTGCCCTGCCCTACCTGCTTCTTACGGCGGGCCTGCTCTTTTTGATCAACCGCCTGACGCGCGACCCGCAAGCCGGCCGAGACGTCGCCGCAGCGACGATGTCTCGCCTGATGACGCGCTGGTTTTGGCACAACCTGGCGACCATTCCGGCGCAGTGGCTTCTGACCTTTCCGCTGGTGCTGCCGTGGATCGCGGCCGATCTGCGCGCGTTTTTCCGACGACCCAGCACCTGGCTGTTCCTTTTCGCCGGCGGCTATCTGGGCATGAAGCTGGGCATGGGCACGCTGCCGCCGACCTATGCGCGGCCGTTTGCCGTCGTGGTCACCGGGCTTGGTTCCGCCGTGCTGATGAACATCTTGATCGAGGGCGTGGCGCGCAAAGACCGCGTGCAAGTGGCGCTGGGGCTGTGGCTTTTGTTGTCGCTGCCGGCGACGTTTTATGACCACCTGCCCGTGAAGTATCTGGTGCCGTCGGCCCCGGCCATGGCCATCCTGCTGGTGCGGCGCTATCGAAAGCGGGCTCCGGCGCGCCTTGCGCCCATCGCCATCGCCAGCGCGCTGGTCGGCCTGGTGATTGCGGTCTTGGTGCTGCGCGCCGATTCCTCGCTGGCCGAGATCGGCCGTCGTGGCGGCCAGATCGTCGCCTGGCTGCGTACCAGCGGCCGCGTGCAGAACGTGTGGATGGATGGCGCCTGGGGCTTTCAGTGGTACGCCGTGCAGGCCGGGGCCCGCCCCATGACGCAGAATCCACCGTATCCGCAGCCCGGCGACCTTGTCGTCGTCGGACCGCAGGGCGGCCGCATCAACCTGATCCAGCGCCGCACGCTGCTGAACGTCCAGCGCTTCCAGGCGACGGCCGGCTGGGTGCTGGGCTATGGCGCTGGCTTTTTCACCAACGGCTTCGGCGCCTTGCCCTGGTGGTTCGGCCCCGGCGAACTAGGCCGCATCGAAGTCTGGCGCATCGAACGATAAATCACACAGGCAGAACGATATTGCCATTATTTCAACTAATTAACAATCAGAAATATTGTTTCTAAATCTCGCACTGGCATTTAAAACACGATGAAATCAAATCATTAAATCTACCTAGGAAAACTGGTTTGGGCGGGGATTTCGAAGATTGAAAAGCTGCCGGAGGGCGATTGATAGCGACGGAGGAAGCGGGCGAAGGCAGGGTCGTCCTGCAGCCCCCCCAGCACCACGACAAAGCGGGCTTCCAGCCCCCGCAGCCGCGGATGATCCGGGGCCACAAACACCGATAAGACGTCCGGAGTACGCTGACCTGGAATGCCAAAGCGATCGCCGTCGCCCCAAAAGCGGATATCATCTGGCTGGCTGGGCAGGCGCAGATCGACATGGGCATAGCGGTTGTACGCGTTCTTTTGCGCGCCCAGCGGATCCAGCGTCTGCCACAGATGAAGCTGCGGGGACTGGTACACGCCGGTCAGCGACCGCGCGCCCGCGATGGTGATCAGCGACCCGCACACCGACGGCAAGGGCAGATCGCCATAGCACAGCCAAAGCGGGGGCGGGGACACGTTCGGCGTCGCCGCGCGGGCCCGGCTTTCTTGGTTCAGCCGACGCACCACCTGCACAAGCTCGATGCGATGGACGAAGTCAGTGCCGACGGAAAGCGGGTTGAACAGCAGGCTGTTCGGGACCAAAGCCAGGGCGACGCCGGCCATGAAGATCCAGCGACGACCGCGCAAAAGGGCATAGGTCAGGCAGAACGCGAAGGCGACCGCGGCGACCAGCGACCACGTCGGTAGGTCCGGCACCGCGTGACGAACGTGCTCGGCATTGCCGCGCACCAGGGCGGCGAAGGCCAGCGACAGGCCCAGGGCCCAGGCTCGGCCAAGGCCGGTCCGCGGCGCGCGCGACAGGTGATGCAGGGCCAGGCAGCTAAGCAGAATCGACGCCAGGCCCAAGACCAGATCGGCCCGCGGCGGGTGACAGCGCCCCATGCCGGTGATGCGCGCCACGATCGGCGGCAGGCCCACGAAC
>JAYRFD010000467.1:0-5646 GCA_041908565.1 Polyangia bacterium
AGCTTGTGCCGTCCCAGTGGATGACGACGCCGGCCTCGCCAACTGCCCAGACGTCTTTGTCGCTGGCCCCCCAGATCGCCTGCAGGTCGACGCCGGTCGGCACCGCAATTCGACGCCAGACCTTGCCATTCCAGTGCAGCATCATGCCGTCGTTTCCCGTCGCCCAGACATCTTTTTCGCTGCTGCCCCAGATGCGATTGATCTCGGGCTTGTTCAGCATGAAGTCCATGGTCGATGCCATCGGTGCGCTGGGTTCGCTGTGCAGCGCCATCGGATCGACCGGGCCGGCCTGTGGCTGGCTGCGGCTGTCTTCCATCGGTCCGCCACAGCCCACGGCGCTGCCCAGTCCGACGCCCAACGACACGCAGCGCAAAGCCTGCGTCAGCCAGGATCCAGCAGAGACCGACGGACGAACCGACGTATTGGCAGACGGAGTACGGCAGGAAGCAAGGGATAGCGACAAGCGGATTGGGGTCATGGTCATTCCTCGTGGTGTTCGCGCGCAGCCCGCGCCTTGAGGAACCAAGCCCGCCGGCCACTCGCCCTGTGATATCGGGCGGCGACAGTAAGAACGCAGCAATGGCGATGTCAACCGACGACGGCCCAGCCGAAGTCAGACCGCTACGCGGCGACCGGTCGCACGATGCTCGTTGCTCGTTGCGCAGCGCCACCACGGCACGCGCGGCGACATCGCAGCGCGCAGAACCGCGGCGGTCAGTCGGGATCGCGCGGGCTGCTGGGGCGACTGCCGTCGGGGCTAGCGGTGTTGTTGAGATCGCGCAGGCGATAACCGACCCCGCGCTCGGTCTCGATCAGGTCTGGGCTGGCGCCGGCGGCCGTCAGCTTGCGGCGCAGGGCTTTGACGTGCGCGTCGATCGTGCGATCGGTGACCGAATAGCCAGCGCCAAAGATGCTGTCCAAAAGCTGCTGCCGAGTGAAAACCCGCTCGGGCGCACCGGCCAGCACGCGCAGCAGATCGAACTCGGTGCGCGTCAGATCCAGCAGCGTGTCCAGGTAGTGCGCCCGTCGCGTCTCGGGATCTAGCTGCAGCGGCAGAGTCGCGCGCGGCAAGGCATCGCTGCTGGGACGGCGCGGCAGATCCGGCTGGGTACGACGCAGCACGGCGCGCACGCGGGCGACGATCTCGCGCGGGGAAAAGGGCTTGACCACATAGTCATCGGCCCCGCCTTCCAGACCAGCGACTCGATCGGTTTCGTCGTCGCGGCTGGACAGAACAATCACCGGCGTGCGCTGGCCCGCACTGCGCAGCGCGTGCAGAAGCGCGAAGCCCGACCCATCGGGCAGCATCAAGTCCAAGACGATCAGATCGCAGGCGTCGCACAGTGGGCGAGCGGCCGCCAACGTGGCCGCGTGAGTGACCGCAAAGCCGTCTCGCGACAGAGCAAATGCCAGGGACTCGGCGATGGCTCGCTCATCTTCGACCAGAAGAACTCGGTGCATGGAATATCCACCTGCGTAGAATGGTCAAACTTCTACGCACCCGTTGGGAGAAAGCAATGCTCACGCGCACCCCGCGTCACACCCCGCCGAGGACCGGCGCGACCTTATGCCTTGCGCCGGCCCGCGCGACGTTTGGGCTTGTCCTTTTGCTTGGCCTGCCGCTGGCTGGCAACCGGCTGACACAGGCCCAGCCCGCCAGTCCTGCGACCGCAACACCGGCGGCAGCACCGGCGTCCAGCGCAGCCCCAGCGCCAGCCGCTGCCCCCGCAGCCAAGCCGGCCGCAGCAGCGACGGCCGCCGCGCCAAGCGGCCCCAGCGGAAGTGCGACGAAGACAGACGCCGCGGCGAAGCCCAAGTCACCAGCGACAGCACCCGCCAGCGCCGGCAAGCCCACTTTCACCGCACCCGCCGCAGCGACGGCAGGCCCAGCCGCTCAAGCGGCCGATCGCCCGCCGCTGCCGCAGGTCGTTGATCGCGTGCAGAAGCTGTACGAGGGCACCGCCAACCTGAAGGCTCGCTTCGCGCAGACCCTGGAAACCGCCATGGGCAAGCGACAGGCCAGCGGCGTGCTGCGCCTGAAGAAGCCCGGCAAGATGCGCTGGGACTACGAAAAGCCAGAAAAGAAGCTGTTTGTCACCGACGGTTCGATCCTGTGGATGTACGAACCCGAAGACGAGCAAGCCTTCCGTCAGCCGCTGAATTCCTCGCAGCTTCCCGCGCAGGTCAGCTTCTTGTTCGGCAAGGGGCGGCTCAGCGACGAGTTCGACATCACCTACCTGGACGGGCAGAAGCTGGGCGCAGCCGGCGACTTCGTGCTGAAGCTGGTGCCCAAGAAGGCCACCGCCCAATACAAGCACCTGGTGTTTGTCGTCGACGGCAAGACCTACATGGTCAAAGAGACGCTGCTTTTCGACCAGCAGGGCGGCTCGAACCACATCGTCTTTTCCGGGATCGAGACCAACCTCAAGACGGACATCGACGACAGTCGCTTTGCCTTCACGCCGCCGGCCAACACCAAGATCATCAACCCGCGCTGACCGAGTCGCCGCAATCGATCATGCTGTCTTCTGTTCTGGACTCGCTGCGCGCCTGGCCCGCGGTGCGACGCAGCACCTTGTCCCTGCTTTTGCCAAGTGTCGACG
Source organism: Polyangia bacterium (assembly GCA_041908565.1). Taxonomy (GTDB): domain Bacteria; phylum Myxococcota_A; class Polyangia; order Palsa-1104; family JAEUJZ01; genus JAEUJZ01. The sequence goes on from JAYRFD010000467.1 coordinate 2,604, forward strand.
GGGCGACGGCCTGGGTGGACGACATCAAGGTGGCAGCCGCGCTGCGCGCCTTGGGCTATGTCGTGGCTCGCCCCGGCAGTGACGCCAGTGATGCAACTGACGCCAGTGACGCCAGCGACCAACCATCGCCGCAGCTTCTGGCGGTGGCGCTGCGCGCGCGTGCGGCAAAGGGGATGGCGTCGTCACCAGATGCGCTGGATCGAGTGCGGGCTGAAGCCCTCCGCTTGCCGGCTGGTGGCTGGCTGCTGCTGCGTGCCCCGCGTCGAGATCAAGAACGCGTGGCCGCGGCGTTTTTGCACGCCGGTCTGGCGCACGTATCGCAAGCGGCGCTGCGTCGATCGGTGCTGACGGTCGGCCAGAAGCGCCCAACCCTTTAGCGCGTTCAAGCGCTGGTGCAGCAAGGGGCGGCCTAAGGGAGCGGCCAAAGGGAGCGGCTTAGTAGTACGGGCGGGGTGGCGGCTGGCTGAAGCGGCCAGGGAATGGATCGGCGCCTTCTCGACGACGGGCTTCTTCGTCCAGATCGGGGCCGTTGGGCCCGTTGGGTCCGTTGTAATCGGACATCGGCCAAGCGGCACCGCGTTCAGAAAACAGCGCGACGCCGATCACGCCGACGTGGCGGTCACCAAACTCTGCGGTCTGGTTGGCGTAGGAATCGCGCACCGATCCAAAGCGAAAGGCTGCGATCTGCGTCATGCTGCGTCGGTATCCGTCGATGCGCAGCGTGGCATAGGGGGCAGCCAGGTAGCCGCGCTTGGAAAAGCTGGCGGGCCGGCCATCGATGACGTCCAGCCCATCGACCGAGGTCACGACTTCAAAGCGCTGGTTGGTGCGATTTTCAATCTCGATCGAATAGCGCTGCCCGGCTTCGCCGACCAAAAGCACGCGATCGTCGATTCGATAGGCTGGCAGCGACGCACCGCCTTCATCGACGACGCGCACGATCACGCCGCCCCAAAGCGAGCTTGTCCCGCGCCCCGGACGCAGCACGCGGAACAGCGGCTCGGTCACTTCGTAGCGTCGCAAAAGTCGACTGCGCTGCGCTTCGATGCCCGCGGCGTCGTTGTAGTGCAGGCTGGCGACGAAGGTCGGCGTGTCGGCATCGCGCGCAAACGGCACGTCGCGCACCGGCGAATAGCGCGACTCACCAAACACCGTGCCCAGACCCGGTCGTGCGGCGGGGCCTTCCGATCGCTTGTCGGCCAGCGCGGCCGGCGCCCCCGGTGAACTTTCGCCGCTGGGTGGCGCGGCCTGGCTTTCCGCCCCGCCGTAATAGCCGCTGGCATCGCTGACCGGAGTGCTGCGCGGCGCCTGCTGCATGATGCTGCTGTGGCACGCGAGCAGCGACAGCGCGCAGGTGCCAAGCAGCGTCCGAATTCGCTTCAGCAGAAAGGAAGGCGTGTGCCGTTTCATGGGTGTCATCCTGAGCTGCGTTTGCCCGATCAAACGCAGCTGCCCGGCCCGCCCTTACACCCAAATGCAACAAACCTGCATCTGCTGAAGATCGTTCGAGGATCTTCTGAACACTCGAGGATCTTCCGAAGACGCAAGGGTCTTCCGAAGACGCGAGGATCTTCCGAAAAGCAGTAGGTCCCTACTTGGCGGTGCCTTGGTTTTCGTCGCGCGCCTGCAGGCACAGGTCGGGGAAGTCGCAGAACAGACCGTCGACGCCAAGCTTCAGGTACGCGCGGACCTCGGTCACTACGTCGAAGTCAAAGTCCGGCGGAATGAAGACCACTTCCTGCCGGAAGGTGAAGACATGCACCTTCAGCTTGCGGGCGTGCGCGTCGGTGATGATCGTCGTTGGCGGCAGCGTTCGACCACCGGGAGCAAGCGGCAGGATCAGCTCTTTGTTGACGCCGATGCCATCGGCATAGCTGGCGATGTCATCCAGCCCAGCCGGCTTGCTGAGATCACCGAAGGTGCGCGGATCGCCGGCCTTGACCAAGTCGTATGGCCGGTGGCTGGCGTCGTCCAAAAGCTGCACCAAGCGAAGCTCGGTCATGCGACGCAGCGTGCGCAGGCAGGTCGGCTCAAACGACTGGATGAACACCGGATCGGTGCGCTGGCTGTAGCCGGCTTTCTGCAGCTCGGAAAGCAGCGTCTCTTCCTGCTTGAAGCCCAGGCCGGCGAAGTACGCGGGGTGCTTCAGCTCGGGATAGACGCCGATCGGGCGGCTGCGATCGGCGCGCTTGCGTGCCACCAAGGCCAGCACCTCCGCGAAGGTCGGCACGGTGAACTGTCCGTCGTAGTCGTGGCTGCGAAACTTCAGGCGCTCGCGGGCCCGCAGCTCTTTGATCTCAGACAGCGTGAAGTCCTCTGCGAAGTAGCCTTCCTTGGTCTCGCCATCGATGACCTTTGTGGTCTTGCGGGTCGGAAAGCGCGTCGCGACATCGGTGGTATCGGACAGCTCGTTTTCGTGGCGAACGATCAGCACTCCGTCCTTGGTCGGCACCAGATCCGGCTCGATGTAATCGGCGCCCATCTGGATGGCCAGCTCATACGCTTCCAGCGTGTGCTCGGGCCGATGCCCGGACGCGCCGCGATGGGCGATGACGATCGGCACCGCGGGCTCTTTGACGCAGCCAAGCGGCGAAAGCGAGATCAGCGCAAGTCCACCACACACGCGAGCCCAGCGCCCCAGCGAGCGGCGCAGCGCGGGGACTGTCAGCTCGTTCAGATCCTTCATCGGCTCCTCCCTATTCAGGACGTTCAGGAAAGAGGCGCACGATACGCACGCGAGCCGGTCCCACGCAACGACCAAACCGCGCCAATGGCCCCGTACAAAGATGCAGGTTCTTTGCATCTTCGTACGGCAGCTTGGGGACGTGCCGTCGCAGCCAATGCTGCGCGTTAGGGCTTATTTTCCGACGCAGATCGACATGCAGAAGGCGCGCTGCGTGTCGCCAGCCACATCCGGTGGACAGACGGCCGTCACGCGCACCGTCGCTTCGCCCAACACCTGGCTGGCATCGCTGCTGTCTTCAAAGCGCGCCTTCAGTTCCAGCGGAGCATCCAGCGCGTTCACGCCAAGCGGCGTTGGACA
>JAYRFD010000468.1:0-8436 GCA_041908565.1 Polyangia bacterium
CCGCTGTTTACCGGAAACTCCGATCCTCGGGAAACCCCGGGCCGCTGCTCCTGTCTCTGCGTTTGTCTCTGCCTTGGACCAGCGTCGCTTGCTCGGGTGGTCGCTCGCGGTGCTGCTGGGCAGCTCTGCCGTCGGCTGCGCGCCGCTTTTTCCCAACGTCCGTGAGCCCGCGGACATCGGCGATCTGCGCGAGGGGACGCCCAGCATTTCCCGCGTGCGCGACATGGGCGCTGTGCACATCGGCAAGCCGGGACCGCTTTTGGCTGAATCCGACGGCGTCACGCACATCGGAGAGCTTCTTTTGATCGAAGGCAGCGGCTTTGGCAAGCAGCCCACCGTGGGCATCGCCGGTCGCCCGGCCGAAGTCCGCTGGCGAACCAAGGGCGGTGGCATCGTCGTGCAGGTTCCAGCCGGCTGCGCCGTCGGGCCGCAGCGACTGTGGGTGACCGCCGGAGGCAGCCGAGCCGAAGCGCCGATCACGCTGCACCGCTTGGCCGTCGTGCTGGACCCGCGTGAAGGCACGGGCGCTCTGCATGCGCTGCGCGTCGGAAGTGGCGCGGCTCCGGTGCCGGCTGGACCGCCGCTTGCGGTGGGAACTGCGAAGCAAAAGCCGGTCTCGCTGGCTCTGTCACCTGACGGGTCTGCGGCCTATGTCCTGCTTTCGCCGCCGCCGCAGCCCGCCGATGCCACCAGCGCAGTGCAGGTCATCGACCTGGTGGCGCCGGGCGGTCCCAAGCTGGTGGACACACGAAAGCTGCGTCAACGAGCGCACCTGCTTTCGGCCGCCGAAGGCACGGGCCTGATGGCGCTGGTCGGCGATGAAGACCTGACGCTGTGGGATGTCAGCGAAGGACGACGCCCGGCGGGTTATCTGCCGTCGCCGCTGCCGAAGAACGCGCAGAAGCCCTGGGCGGCCGCTCTGCATCCGCGGGGCAACCTGTTGGCCCTGGCCTTGGCCGACAGCAACGATGTGGTGCTGATCGATGTGACCCTGCGCCCGGATCGCACCGGTACGCGACCGCGCGATCTGGCCAGCGTGAATGCTCTGCCGGAAGCGCGCATGCCGCTTCTGCATCGGCTGCGCTTTTCGTCCGATGGCGAGACGCTGTGGCTTAGCTCAGGCGACAACGCGGCGAGCCTGGCCTTTGGTCACCAGCCAACGCGTCTTTCGGCCCTGGTGTTGTCGCAAGGCGAAGGCGGTGCCGAAAGCGGTCCCGATCGCGGCCTGTCGGTGCTCAAGACCGTCGAGCTTCGCACACCAGCCGGAGCGACCGGTGCCCCGATTGATCTGGCGATTGCGCGTCGTCCACCCATCGCGTCCGGCACCACGATCCGCCTGCCGCCCGACAAAGCTGCGGTGTTTGTATCGACGCTAAACGGCCCGCTGTCCATGACGTCTGGCAAGGCCAACCCAGCGGAAGGATCAGGTGCAGTAGGCACATCAGGGGCCGGCCCAGCCCGCGCGATCCCAGCGACGGCAGGCGACGGCAAAATCCGCGGAGCGCTGTTGCGCGGCGACTTGAATGGCCCAGCCCGCACGGTGCCAACTCCCGCTGATCCCGAGATCATCGCCGGCCTGGATCTAAGCCCCGGTGCCGAGCTTCTGGTGTCGGCTCGTCTGCAGCCAAGCAGCGGTCAGCTTCGCCTGTCGGTGACCGACCTCTTGGTCAACGCCAGCGCCAGCGCCAGCGCCGATGGCCCGGTCGGTGAAGCCTCGCTGACCTTGCCCGCGGCAGCTGCAGAGCCGACGCCAGGATCGGCGGGCGCCGCGATCAAATCGGCGGGCGCGGGTGACGTCTGGCAAATGTCACAGATCCCCGTCCTGCTGCAGCCGTAACATCGATTGGGTCCAGGTTCCGGGCCGGTTTCTGGACTGGTTTCCGGGCTGGTTTCCGGATTGGTTCCCGGGCTAGTTCCTGGCCTGCCTGCTTGCAAGGTCCTGTTCAGTTATGTCGGATCGGCCATCCCGTCTGAGCGATCAAGACGTCTACCTTTTCAACGAAGGTCGACACCTGTGCCTGCATGAAAAGCTAGGCGCCCACCTGGAAGACCGCGACGGCGTGCCCGGCTGCTCGTTTGCTGTGTGGGCTCCGAATGCGCGAGCCGTGTCGCTGATCTGCGATCGCAACAGCTGGCAGCCCGGCGTCGATCCGCTGCAGCCGCGCGCGTATTCGCACCGGCCTTCCGGCATCTGGGAAGGCTTCGTGCCCGGCATCCGCCACGGTGATCGCTACAAGTTTCACATCGAATCGAACAGCGGCTATCGCGTCGACAAGGCCGATCCCTTCGCACGCTTTGGCGAGGTTCCACCGCAGCGCGCATCGGTGGTCTGGGATCTGCAATACCGCTGGGGCGATGAAGCGTGGCTTTCGCAGCGCCGGCTGCAGGCGCAGCACCGTGGCGCACTGCAGCAGCCGATTTCGATTTATGAACTGCACCTGGGATCCTGGCTGCGCCCCGACGGAGGAGAGGCCGCGCAGGGCGCTCACAACGGCCACAATGGATCCTTCCTGTCCTATCGCGAGCTAGCCCCGCGCTTGGCGGCGTACGTCAACGAGCTTGGCTTCACGCACGTCGAGCTTTTGCCGGTGATGGAGCATCCGTTCTATGGCTCGTGGGGCTATCAGGTGACGGGCTTCTTCGCGCCGACCAGCCGCTATGGCACGCCGCAAGACCTGATGTTCCTGATCGACACGCTGCACCAGCACGGAATCGGCGTGATCTTGGACTTCGTGCCTTCGCACTTTCCTGCTGACGAACACGGCCTTGGCTACTTCGACGGCACGCACCTGTTCGAACACGAAGACCGCAGGCTGGGCCTGCATCCCGAATGGAACAGCCTGCTTTTCAACTACGAGCGTCACGAGGTGCGCAGCTTCCTTTTGTCGAGCGCCTTGCACTGGCTTGCGACCTATCACATCGACGGACTGCGCGTCGATGGCGTGGCGTCGATGCTGTACCTGGACTACAGCCGCAAGCCGGGCGAGTGGCTGCCCAACGCGCACGGCGGTCGCGAAAACCTGGGCGCCATCCATTTTCTGCGCAGCTTGAACGCCGACATCGAACGCCTGCATCCAGACGTCCTGGTCATCGCCGAAGAATCGAGCGCCTTCCCGCAAGTCACCTGGCGCACGCAGGGCAAAGCGCAGCGATCCGATCTGCAGCGCGAATCGGGCCTGGGCTTCGATCTGAAGTGGGACATGGGCTGGATGCACGACACCCTGAAGTACCTGGCCCTGGATCCGATTTACCGTCGGTATCACCACACGCAGCTGACCTTCCGCGGCATGTATGCGGACAGCGAGAACTTCCTGCTTTCGCTGTCGCATGACGAAGTCGTGCACATGAAGGGCTCGCTGTACGGCAAGCTGGCTGGCGACGATTGGCAGAAGCGCGCCAACCTGCGCTTGCTGTACGCGCAGCAGTGGTCGCTGCCCGGCAAGAAGCTCTTGTTCATGGGCGGCGAATTCGGCCAAGTGCGCGAGTGGGATCACGAACGACAGCTGGACTGGTTCCTGCTGGATCGTCCGGAACACCGCGGCATCTTCCGCTGGCTTTGCGATCTGAACGCGCTTCTGCGGGGAGAACCGGCGCTTTCCGCCCGCGACTTCGATGCCGGCGGCTTTGTCTGGCTGGATCCCGACGATGCCGACCACAGCGTGCTGTCGTTTCTGCGCGTCGGTCACCAGCCAGACGACACCCTGCTGATCGTACTGAACTTCACGCCGGTCCCGCGATCGGGCTATCGCTTGGGCGTGCCGCGCACGGGTCCCTGGCGCGAGCTTCTAAACAGCGATGCCGCGATCTATGGCGGCAGCGGACAAGGCAACATGGGCGAACAGATCGCCGTCGATACGCCGCACCAGCGCCAGCCCGCCAGCCTGCAAGCCCACCTGCCCCCGCTTTCCGCTCTGTTCTTCAAGCACGGGTAGCCGCGCAGAAAAAAGAACTGCGAAGGCGACCGGCTGGCAGCGTCCGATCGACCGCGGGCTGTGGGCAGGCGGCGGCCTTACAGCGCGCCGGCCAGCGGGATGGCCAAGGCGTCGGCTTCGGCCTGACAGTCGGCGTTGGGCGGCAGACCTTTATCGCGAGCGCGCGCGATCTCGGCCCGGCCTTGTTCCAGATCGGCGCGGAACGCTGCGACTCGATGCAGGCGCGACACCACCGCAGCGCCCATCACGCGTCCCTGCAGCGCATCGCTTTGCCAGTGCGCGTTGCACACCATGCGGTTGTCGCCAAACGCCTTGCCGCGCTTGAGCAGCGCATCGCCGCGGTCGGGTGCCATCTCGGTCAAGATCAGCGCGTAGGCCCAGCCCAGCGCGTTGTGCCCCGACGGATAGGAATAGTCGCCGCGCAGATCCGCTTCGATCTCGGGCGTGCACAGAGTCTGGTTGTGGACCACAAATGGGCGAATGCGCTTGTACTGCTTCTTGGCCGCCGATGTGGAGTTGCCGGCATCGGTCAGCACCCTGCGCATCATGCGAACCACGGCGGGCGTGTCGGTTTCGTTGATGGGCACGCCCAGCGCGCACGCGAAGTTGGTGGCCGCCGCCGGGAAGTCGACGTTCGAATCTTTGGCCGCCTGCTGCCAGCGAGCGCTGTCCTTCAGGGCATAAGCGGCCCGGCTGACCTCTTCATCCAGGGCCAAGGCCGCCGAGCCTGGCGCCGGTGGAGGCGGCACCAGCACCAGGCTGTTCGGCAGCTGATCCGGCGTCAGATAGCCAGACAGCGATCCATCGTCGTTCTGCGCACTTTGAACCTTCTGCGCCGACGCAGCGGGCGATGCCGTCTGCGGCGCCTTCACGCAGGCAGCAAGCGAGATCGACAGCAGGATCGGTACAGCCAGGTGGGGCAGCGCGGTGCGCAAGCGAATCGGCAGACAAGCGTGCATGTGCATTCCTTTCGAACGACGCGCCCGCAGGATGACGCGTCCACCGAACGTCTAACACACTGCGCTGCTGTCCCAACATGGGGACGCGATCCGCCCAACGAAGACGCACTGCATCGACGTTCATCGACGTGCATCGGCGTTCATCGATGTGCATCGAGTTTCATCGATGTGTATCGACGTTCATCGACGTGCATCGGCGTTCATCGATGTGCATCGACGTTCATCGGGGTTCATCGACGATCATCGAAGCTCAGACTGGCGTGCACCGCAGGCGCCGCGGCAGGCATCAGTTCTTGGCGGACTGCCGAGCCGCGTTGGCGGCAAATGCCTCGCGCGCGTACAGCGAAAGGCCCGCGTGATACCGATCGATGTTCTGCGTGAAGCGCGCGTCGTTCACATACAGCTCGCCCAGGCCCTGGTGCATGCTCGGCGGACAGGGATAAAACCAGCGCGAGATGTGCTGCCGGTGTCGTTCCGCGCAGTCCATGGCTTCTGATCCCGTCGCGGGCTTGCCGTCCTTGGCCAGCTTGGCCAGATCGACAAACACGGCAGAGCCTTCCGCCTTGATCCTCTCCCAGTCGTCTTTGCCGTACCGCTTGGTGCGCGCCATCGACTCGCGATAGGCGTCGGTCTGGCCCCAGCGCGCCTCGGCTTCGGCTTCGTGTTCCTTGGGGTCGAAGTCACCAAACACTGCGAAGCGCTCTTCATTGCTCATGGTCTTGCCCTCCTCGTTTGCAGATAGGGCTGCCTCGACGGCAGCAATCAGAGCGCGGATGCGAGCGGCCTTGTCCAAAAGAAGCTGCCGTTGCATGCGCAGCGCCGCCGTCACATCAAACGTCGGATCGGCCAGGATGCGCTGGATCTCTTCCAGCGGAAACTCCAGCTCGCGAAAGAACAGCACCTGCTGCAGTCGCTCCAGATCTTTGGGCGAATACAAGCGGTAGCCGGCGCTGCTGCGTGCCGACGGTCTGCACAGTCCGATCTCATCGTAGTGATGCAGGGTGCGCACGCTGACGCTGGCCAGCTTGGCAACCTCACTGACTTTTAGGCCCATGCTCTCTTTCCGCCTCCGCACACAGGAATCGGGCCTGACGCAGCGTGAGGGTCAAGAGCCTTCAACAAAAAAAGATTCAGCCCCGACTGCAGCTGGCATATGACCGGGCATGCACACGAAGAACAAAGCGGCTGTTTGGTCCGCGCCAAAAGCGGCGCGAAGCCGGTCGGGATGGTTGCAAGGTATCGTCGGAAGCGTCGGATTTTCGGCGCTGGTGGCGGGCTGCGGTGGGACGACCCACGATCATGGAAGCTGCGCCAACGAGACGCGCGCCGAGCCCTATGTCGCGGGTCAGGAAAAAGTCGGCAAGCAAGGCGCGCTGAGCGTTCAGCTGATCGAAAGCCAGCCCGGTCCGCCGCAAAAAGGCGACAACACCTGGACCCTGGCCGTAAAGACTAGCGCTGGAACCCCCGTCGCTGGCGCCACCGTCAACGTGACTCCGTTTATGCCCGATCACGGACACGGATCGCCGATCAAAGCGATCACCAGCGAGCTATCCACGCCCGCCGGCGCGGGCCAGTACCGCGTCACGCCGATCAACCTGTTCATGCCCGGGCTGTGGCAGATCACCGTCGCTGTCCAGACCGGAAGCGGCACCAGCGATTCCGCCGTCTTCCCGTTCTGCATCGATGGCTGAAGCGTCAACCGACGCCGATGCAGGACGTCGCCCCAGCGACACCAGTCGCCCCGGCGCGGCCACCTGCGAATCGCGCAGCGTCTCGAAGTAGTACTTGCGAAACTGCAGCGTCGGCTTGTCGCTGGCCACCGATCGTTCCTGCCCCGGCGGCGGGACTTCCGCCGGCTGCGAGGATTCAACGATCGCCTGATCTTGCAGAGCGATCCGCGCATTCATCCAGTTGTCGATGGGACCCGTCGGCAGCCAGCGCAGAAAGTCGCGCGTCGTGATCAGCACCATGCGCGTCTGGTTCGCTTCCGCCGGCACGCAGGCCACGTGCATGCGCAGGCGCCGACCCGGAATCGGGATGTGCAGGGCCATGCGGTTCGGGCGCACAAACTCCAGAAGCGCGCCGCCATCCAGCCCATCCACCGTCGATCGAATCTGGCCGCCGTGCTCTGTCGGGATCCATTCGGTGCGCATCTCGGAATCGGGACGCATGCGCTTCTTCAGGTCGCTGCCGATCGTCGTGCGATGCACAAACGGCAGGTGCGGCATGTCCAGCATGTTTTCCATCGCACGCGTCCAGTGCGCCTGCCACGTCTTGATCTGCGCGAAGCGAACGAATTCCGGCGAAGTCAGCGATTCATCCAGAACCGGCTCGTCGGGTGCATCGACGCCGGGCGCTGTGTAGATCCACAGCAGACCCCCTCGCTCTCGCGTGGGCAGCGCCGTCGCGGAAAGCTGCTCGCAGCGCGCCTTGGGATTGAACGGGACGTGCGTGCAGTGGCCAGCGGCATCAAAACGCCAGCCATGAAACGGACACTCCAGCTGGCCTTCGCGTGTGACGCCGCCCAGCGACAGCGCGACCCCGCGGTGCGGACAGCGATCCAAAAGCGCGGCGGCCCTGCCCTGCGCATCGCGAAACAGCACGATGCGCTCGCCCGCCACCACCAGCGAAAGCGGACGACGACGCAAGCGCCTGGAAAGCTCAACCGGAGTCCACACCTTGGCAAAACCCTGGAACATGCTCATCACCCAATTTCGTAGTTCAATACGTTTATAATATTTTCACAATGCTCCCTCATGCAAGTGGCACGTGGACATTTTTCAGGCGAATCCACTTCCATATTATAGATTTTCGATCTATTTTATTTTCATGCCTCGCACGGCTGGAAGTCGCAACGCCGACTACGACACGACGCGCGCCGCGCTGCTGACACGCCTGCATCACGCGCTGGTGCAGACCGACGGAGTGCGCCTGAGCTTTCGCCAAATGGCCGATGCCGCCGGGGTCAGTCCGACGACGCTGCGCCACTACTTTCAAAGCCGTGAACAGGTCATCGCCGAGGTCCTGGCCGCATCCCATCGCGCCGGTCTGCCGTACCTGCACGCGGTCGCAACGCAGCCGACAGAGGCACTTCGACCGTCGCTGCGCTGGTTCCTGGACTATCTAGTGCAAGGCTGGCGGGCCGGTGTCGGATCGGTGCACGCCCTGGGCCTGACCGAAGGCATCGGCCACATGAGCCTGGGCCCCACCTATCTGCGCGAGATCCTAGAGCCCTCCCTGCAAGCCGCCGAGACGCGCCTGGCCCGTCACGTGGCGGAAGGCGACCTGGGTCCCTGCGACGTACGGCAGGCCGCCATCGAGCTTGTCGGCCCGGTCCTGGTGGCGCTGTTGCACCAAGACGTACTGGGCGGAACGCGGTGCCGTCCCTTGGACCTTCGCACGTTCTGCGAAGAACACCTGGATCGCTTCGTACGCGCGTTTGGGGCGACGACGAAGACGGCCTTGTAGCACCGACCGACGATCAGCTGCGGGGTGCATAGGCCCCGACTGACAGCAACCGACCGACAGCAACCGACCGACAGCAA
>JAYRFD010000469.1:0-4144 GCA_041908565.1 Polyangia bacterium
CACACTGCCCATTGTATCGTTCATGACGGTGAGTCCACAGACCGCAAGCGGGCGTTGCGTGAAGGGGGTTCGCGGGGTTTGGCGCGGCGGTCCTGGTTACAGCGGGGATGACCGCCGCAGAAGCTGCGGTACGCGCGTGCTCAAGGCGCGGGCCGCGACGCGGGCTCGTTCAGCGGTCCCAAGGGTGGGACGCGTGGCCAGCAGGCCTTCGCCCAGTGCATCGATCTTGTCCAGAAGTTGCAGACCACTGTGGAACGTCAGCGACAGCTCAATTCCCAGATCGTTTTCGATGCGGCTGAGCAGCGGACGGCCGCGTTCATAAAACGACCGAGCACGCGCGCTTTGAAAGCGAATCAGCTCGCGGAACGCTCGCGCGGTGGTCGCATCGACAGAGGTCGCCGAGCCGCCACTTGCTTTGCGCAGCGTGTCCAGCTGTTCGCGACGCAGATCGAAGTGCACCAGATCTTCCTGCGGGATGTACAGGCGTCCGCGATCCAGATCCAGCGACACGTCTTGCAGGAAGGTCGTCAGCTGAAAGGCCAGGGCCATGTCGGCGGCATAGCGCTGACGCACCGGGTCGCTGTACCCGAACAGATGAAGGACCAGCTGACCCAGCGGCTCACTGCGGTGTCGGCAGTAGACGCGCAGGGCATCGAAGGTGGCGAAAGCGGGCGGTGACAGCTCCATGCGGAACGCCGCCATCAGGTCAGAAAAGGGGGTGACCGGAAGGTCGTAGCGCTCGATGGTGTCGCGCAGTGCCACAAAGATCGGGTGGTTGGCCTCGCCGTGGAACGTGCGAAATAGCTCATGTTCCCACTGCTCAAGTGCGAAATGACGCTGTCCGGCGTAGGTCGGCTCATCCGCGAAGTCATCAGCGGCGCGCACGAAGGCATAAATCGACAGCACATGCGGCTGCACCGATCGCGGCAGGCGAGACGTGGCCAGCGGCAGATCGAACGAGTCACTGCGCGAGCGCAGCAGGTGTTCGCAGTAGGCGTGGGCTTCGCGAACGCTGTAGTCGCGGCGCTCGGCGTCGAGGACGGGCAGCGCAGGCGTCAGCTGATGCTGCCAAGTCCCTGTGGCAGCCCCACGGCGCGCGGTTAGATCGAGGCCACGCACCGTCGTGGCGGCAGCCTGTCCACGCGGCGCCTGCATCGGCTTTGCGGCAAGCACGAACGGCACAGCGACAGAGTCTTTGGCAGCGACGGTGCGGGTGAATAATGAACGACTGTGGATCACGACCGTACTCCCAGCGGTTGCGGCATTCGTCTAAGCAAAGGAAGGCGGCTTGCGGCTTCGCACACGCGCAGCCGAAAAACGCACGCCAAACCAGGATCTAGGCAAGTGCCGTGCCATGCCCCCGATTCGCAGCGATTGGCGGCGTCCGTGCCCTGCATACGCCTGACCCATTTCTTCTGCGGGCGGAATGTGGCACACAGTTTGCCCGCTTCCCGCGGCACATCTTGGCAAATCAACGGACCCACGTGCCCATGCAGACCTCGCAACCCTCGCAATCGCCGGCCAGCAGTCAGCCAGAACAGAAGGCACTGATCAGCCAGCGCAAGACCGACCACATCAACCTCTGTGCTTCCGGCGAAGTGGAGTTCCGCGGAAAAGGGACGTTGCTCGACGATTTGCAGCTGATCCACGATGCCTTGCCGGATCGCCACGTTGACGATGTCGATCTGCGCACGCCGCTCTTGGGCAAGGTGCTGCGGGCTCCCGTCGTGATCAGCGCGATGACGGGCGGCACGGACGAAGCGCAGCACATCAACCGCGACCTGGCACGCGTCGCCGAACAGCTGGGTCTGGGCTTCGGCTTGGGCTCGCAGCGGGCGATGCTGGTGCGGCCAGAGACCGCGCGGACCTTCGTCGTTCGCGATGTCGCACCGACGGCGCTTGTGCTGGGCAACATCGGCTTGGTGCAAGCGCGCGATCTGACCACCGCGCAGGTTCGATCGCTGGTCGATGGCGTGGGTGCCGATGCCTTGTGTGTTCACCTGAACCCTGCGATGGAGCTGATTCAGCCCGGTGGCGATCGCGACTTTCGCGGCGGTCTGGAAACGCTGCAGCGCCTGCATGCAGAGCTTGGCGTTCCCGTCGTCGTCAAAGAGACCGGCTGCGGTCTGTCGCGCCGCGTCGGGCAGATCGTGCAGGCCATCGGCATCTCCGCCGTCGATGTCAGCGGTGCTGGTGGCACATCGTGGGTCGGGGTCGAGACGCGTCGCGCCGATCCAAATGAACGCGCGCTTGGCGAAGAGCTATGGGACTGGGGTGTCCCAACCGGAGCTTCGGTGGCCATGCTGGCGGATCTGGGCCTGCAGATCATCGCAACCGGCGGACTGCGCAGCGGCACCGATGTCGCGCACGCACTGGCACTGGGAGCGACGGCAGGCGGCCTGGCCGCGCCGGTCCTGCGGGCCTACAAAGCCGGCGGCTATGACGGAACGGTGCGCTATCTGGAAGGGGTGATCGCAGCGGTTCGCGCCATCACGTTTCTGGCTGGCTGCCGAACTCCGGCCGAGCTTGCTCGGGCGCCGCGGGTGCTGGGGTCGCGGCTGCGTGCATGGCTGGATGCCGTCGGTGCGCCTGGGCGGACGCGATGAACGGCGAGCCTGCGGCGATCGCAACCGCCACGGCTTGCGGCAAGGTCATCCTGCTGGGCGAACACGCCGTCGTCTACGGTGTTCCCGCCCTGTGCGGAGCGCTGGCCCGCGGCGTCGAAGTGCAGGTCATCCCCGGCGAAGGCCGACTGCTGGTGCCCGCTTGGAATGTGCGAACACCGACGGCAGATCAGCTGCTGGAAGGTGCGGCGGATAGCTCGCTGGCGCAGGCCTATGCCGCTATTTTGCGGGCGCTGCCGGCTGCTCTGCCGCCGCCGACGGATGTCGACTTTCGCGCGCACTTCGCGCTGCCAACCGGCGCGGGTCTTGGAAGCTCAGCCGCGCTGGCGGTCGCCTTGGTGCGGGCGCTGGGTATCGCCGGGCAGCCTCGCTTGGGGCGATCGCTGACCGCAGCCGAAGTCGATGCCGCGGCCTTTGCGGCCGAGCAGGTCTTTCACGGTCAGCCTTCGGGCCTGGATCACACCGTTGCGCAGCACGGCGGCTTTGGCTTGTTCCGTCGGGGGCAGGGCCTTTCTGCCATTCCGCGTTCGCACGCTCTGTCCACCCTGTCGCTGTGCATCGGACACACCGGAAAAGCGCGAGACACCAAGGGCCGCGTCGCCCGCGTGGCCGAGCTTTATCAGCAGGATCAGGCCGCCGTTCGCGCGCGCTTCGATCGCATTGCGCAGCTTGTGGACGACGCAGTGTCGGCGCTTCAGCGCGGGGATCTGCCCGCCTTGGGCGCCGCGATGAATGCCAATCAAGCCGAGCTTCGCTGCCTGGATGTGTCGTGTGCCGAGATCGAGACGATGTGCGATCTGGCCCGGCAGGCCGGTGCTCTTGGCTGCAAGCTCACCGGCGGGGGAGGGGGCGGCTGCGTCGTGGCGCTGGCTCCGTCACACGAAGCCGAGGTCGCCGCCGCCTGGCAGGCCGCTGGTTTCGCATCGTTTCAAGTGGAGGTCGGATCGTGACAGGCAGGGCCATCGCCGAAGCCAACACCAACATCGCCCTGGTCAAGTACTGGGGCAAAAACGACGACACGTTCAACCTGCCCGCCGTGCCAAGTCTGTCGCTGACGCTGGCCGGGCTGCGCACGCGCACCGAGGTGTGCTTTGAAGCTGGGCTGGATCGTGATCAGCTGCTGCTCAACGACGCGGAAGTGACGGGCGAGCCGCTGGCCAAGGTCAGCCGCCACCTGGATCGCATCATGCGCGAACTTGGAATTTCGGCGCGAGTCAGCGCCCGGGTGCGCACCGACAACAACTTCCCAACCGCCGCCGGCTTGGCTTCGTCCGCGTCTGCTTTTGCGGCACTTTCCGTCGCTGCTGCTGGGGCTCTGCAGCCTGGCTTTGTCCTGGATGATGGAGCTCGGTCGCGGCTGGCCGTGCTGGCGCGGCAGGGATCGGGATCGGCGGCTCGATCCCTGTTTGGTGGCGTGGTCGTGCTGGGAACTGGCACGCCAGGTCAGCGCGAATCGGCGCGAGCCACGCAGGTGCTGGCCGAAAACGACTGGCCCGAGCTTCGTATGGTCATCGGCGTCG
>JAYRFD010000470.1:0-2551 GCA_041908565.1 Polyangia bacterium
AGCGACGGGTCGACGCTGGCCGCGGCTGACGTTCCATCGCCTGCTTTAGTGGGCGCGACTTCGCGAGGGCGCGCGCAGGCCCAGGCGGACCAAGCCGTGCTCGGCCAGGCGGCGCTCAAGCGATCGCGGGTGAAGTTCCAACACGCGGCGGTATTCGCTGGCCGCGGATTCCCGCCTTCCCGCGGCCAAAAACGCATCAGCCAAAGCCAGGTGAGCAGCGGCGCTGCGCGGCGTGATCTCGACGGCGCCATGGGCGGCCGCAAGCTGGGCGGCGGTGCCTGGAGAGCGTCCGCCGCGCCCGGTGCGTGCGACGTACAGAAGCTGCAGGACAAGCTCGGACCGCGGGAACTTGCGGGCCAGGCCGACCGGCTTCTGCGATGCGCGAACGGCGCTGGCGTGGTCGGCGCCGCTCTCGATGGCCAAAAGGGCGCGGTACAGGTCCAGCGCATCCAGAGGCTGCTTGCGCCGCAGGTGCTCGCGTCCCCGTCGCAGGACCGTCGCTGCGGCTTCACTGCGCAGCCGCAGAAGCTCGGGGTGATTGGGGGCCACGTCCTCAATTCGCGTCAGAAGTTCCAGCAGGTTGTCGCCGGGCGGGCTGACAAAGCGTCCACCTACGACTGTTCGCCGGGCCCACTCAAACAGCATGGGCACGCGTCCTTCCAGCACTTCCACGACCTTGGGATCGGCGGGGGACGGCGTGGCTGTCGGGGCGGTGCTGCCTGCTGCAAGCGATGGACGGGCTGATGCTGCCCCCGCGCTCGTCGGATTCGCGGCGATCGGACCCGACGGCGGCACGGCGGTGGCTTTGGCACCCGGTGCCTGCGCGACCGCTGCGTTTGATACGCGTTCTTGATCGACGTGATCGGCACGCAGGCGCTGTCGCTGCGATGTCACGTGGCGCGCCGTCACAAAGCCGCCCCCGACGATGGCAACGGCCAGCAGGGCCGCCAAGCCGGTCAAACGGTGCGAGCGCGGCACAGGGGTCTGCGCCGACACCGCCGAAAAAAGCGCGTCCTGCGAGGGAGCCTGCGAAGTCGCAGAGCCCAGGGGCGATCCGGCAAAGCTATTCGAAGACGCTGCGCCCGATGCATCCAGCGCAGGCAGAGAGAGCCCCACCGGCGTCGCCGCACTGCCCGAGATGGCCGAGGCCGGAAGCAGCAAGCGAGGCTGGCTGAGCATGCCGAAGTCACGCGCCAGATCGACCAGCTGGCGCTCGACGTCTTCCATGTTCTGCGGGCGTTCGTCGCGTCGCTGGGCCAGGCAGCGAAGGATCAGCGTTTCCAGATGGAAGCTCATGGCCGGTGCGAAGGTGCGCGGCGAAGGTGGTGCCATCCCGGTCTTCAGCGCCAACAGCTCGGCAGCCGACGACGCCACAAAGGGCACGCGACCGCAGATCATCTCGAACAGCAGCGTCCCGACGGCATAGATGTCGGCCCGCGCATCGACTTCCTGTCCCAAGGCCTGCTCGGGCGCCATGTATTCCGGCGTGCCGACGGCCAGTCCGGGATTGGTCAGGCGCGCGCTACCCGGCAGCTGCCGAAGCTGCGAGCCGCCGGGCAGATCCGCGGCAGGCAAGGCCGGCCAGACGCCGCCGGCTCCCACGTGGGCTGCCACGCCGAAGTCCAGGACCTTGACCAGATCGAACTCGACTTCGCTTTCCCCGCGATCCATGCGCGCGCTGCGATCCGAGCCCGGCGCCGAAGGAGGGGTCGCACCGTTTGGCAGCGGATGCACCAAGAAGATGTTTTCCGGCTTCAGGTCGCGGTGCACGATGCCCGCCCGATGCGCGGCCGCCAAAGCTCGAGCCGTCTGCAGGCCGATGCGCAGGGCCCGTCCTTCGTGGATGCGGCCCTCGCTGCGCAGGATGGCACCCAGGTCGGTGCCTTCCAGAAACTCCATGGCGATGTAGGCGCTGCCGTCGCTGGTGTAGCCAAAGTCGATGACATCGACGATGTTGGGATGTCCGATGCGCGATGCCGCTTGCGCTTCTCGACGCAGGCGTTCGACCAGGTCGGGATGCTGCGAGAACTGCTGGTGCATAACCTTGACGGCGATGCGCTTGCCGATCGCGACGTGCTGCGCTTCGTACACGGCTCCCATGCCGCCGATGCCGATCAGGCGCAGCAGGCGATATCGACCATCGATGACCAGCGGGTCGGCCGACACCGCAGAACTTTCAGCTGCAAGCGCGCGTCCCGCACTGCGCGCTTCCCCGCTGCGGGCTGGGCTTGGGACTGCTTCCGCAGGATTCGCACCGTCGCTGGCAGCGCTGGGCATGCCCGCTGGGCGACCGCTTGTGCGTGTGACCGTGCGACGCACCGCGTCCATCCAGCGCTCGGCTTCGTGGCGTTCCCCTTCGCCCTGTTCGCCAAACAGATCGGCCAGAAGCCGCTGTAGCTGCTGGGTGTCCCAGGATGTGTCCGCGCGATCGCCGCGCAGGCGCGCCAGCTCTCGAGTCAGCGACAGGCGCAGGTCTTCGGCTGACAGCGGCATGGCCCACGGCGGCGCCGATCCTTTACCCCCGGTCGCTTGCTGAAACAGCGAAAGCAGC
>JAYRFD010000471.1:0-3124 GCA_041908565.1 Polyangia bacterium
CAACTGCGGTGGCTGGACGTACCCGACGGCTGACAAGGCCTGGTATGGCACCACGGTGGAATGGAAGCCTGCGAGCACGGGTCCCAAGGCGCTGCACTTTGCCAGCGGCACCGGCGCCCAGACGGCACCGGCACGCTCGCCACGCTGCAGCGAGCGCTTCCCGATTGCCTGCTGCAAGTAGTCCTGCAACGAACGGCCTGACCGGCTGAGTCTGCTCAGTCCTTCACGGCTTGCCTTTCATGCGCCCCGGGCGCTCTTGGAAATCAAGGGCTCCGGGGCGCAGTCATTTTTGTTCACCCTCCATCGCTGACGTCGGTATCCTTGCGCCGCCCGCGGCGCGCCGTGCCGCTTTTCTTCGCGCGTCCGCTGTCAGGAGATCCGCATGTCCGGCCCCGAGCAGAACCCCGACATCATCTACGACTGGAACCGCCACGACCCGCACGCCGTGCCCATTCCGCGCGGCTTTTCGCTGTTTGACGAGACGCTGCGGGATGGCATCCAGTCGCCCTCTGTTCATGACCCCGACATCGAAGACAAGATCCGCATCGTTGAGCTTCTGGACGCCGTCGGCGTTGAGTACCTGGATGTCAGCCTGCCGGGCTCGGGCCCGCGCGCCGTCGAAGACACCGTGCGCATCATCCAGGCCATCTCTGACCGCAAGCTGCGCATTCGCCCCGCCTGCGCCGCCCGTACACACCTAAATGACATCCGGCCCATCGTTGAAATCAGCCAGCGAACCGGCACCGCCATCGAGGTCATGACCTTCATCGGTTCGTCGCCGATTCGCGTGTTTGCCGAAGACTGGGACGCCGACCGCATGCTGAAGCTATCGGCGGAAGCCATCGACTTCTGCGTGCAGAACAACCTGCCCGCTTGCTACGTCACCGAAGACACCACGCGGGCTCATCCGGACATGCTGGCCAGCTTGTTCAAGACCGCCATGGATCACGGAGCGTATCGCCTGTGCCTCTGTGACACCGTCGGTCATGCGACACCCGATGGCGTGCGAGCCTTGCTGGGCTTTACCGCCGGCCTGGTCAAGCAGCAGGGCATGCAAGACCGCATCAAGCTGGACTGGCACGGGCACAACGACCGCGGCTTGGCCGTCATCAACGCCATGGTGGCCCTTTCGGCTGGTGCCGACCGCGTTCACGGCACGGTGCTGGGCGTTGGCGAGCGCGTGGGCAACGCTGCCATCGACCAGATTCTGGTCAACCTGTACCTGCTGGGCGTGCTGCCCGGCGCCCGCGATCTAAGCAAGCTGGTCGAGCTAGCCAGCGTCGTGTCGCGCGCCTGCCAGGTCCCGATCCCGTACAACTATCCCGTGCTGGGGGGCGACGCCTTCCGCACTGCCACCGGCGTGCACGCCGCGGCCATCATCAAGGCCGAACGCAAGGGCGACGCCTTCCTGGCCGACCGCATCTATTCGTCGGTGCCCGCGGGACTGTTTGGCCGCCAGCAAGAGATCGAAGTCGGTCCCATGTCCGGCGAATCAAACGTCCACTATTGGCTGCGTCGTCGCGGTGTGCAGGTCGAAGCGCATGTCGCAAAGAAGATCCTCGCCTACGCCAAGACGCAGGTTCGGCTGTTGACCAGCGAAGAAATCATGGCGTTGGTCAGCGCAGGGTAATCGCTTGATCCTGCGGCATGTGTGGCGGCTGGCGCTGGGTCTGCGAACCCTTGCTTGACGCCGATGGCTTCCCCGTTCCCAAATAGGTCCATGAGCGATCCCAACCAGTTCAACGGCGTCAAGGTCTTCTCGGCCACCATGGCGCAGGAACGCGACCAGCTTGGGGAAAAGGTATCGGCGTGGATCGCCGAGCACCCACAGTGCCGCATCGTCGATCGCGTCGTCACGCAGTCCAGTGACGAGGCCTTCCACTGCCTGGCCATCACGCTGTTTTATTGGGACGAACGCTCTGCTTAATCGTGTTAATCGTGCCGCTCCGTGCCTCCTCTTGAACTGATCCTGACCGCGCTCGACACGCTGCGAGCCAACAAGATCCGCGCATTTCTGACGACGCTGGGCGTGCTGATCGGCGTGCTCAGCGTGATCCTTTTGGTCTCGCTGGGGGAAGGCGCGCGGCAGTACCTGGCCGAGACCTTCGCCGGCATGGGCAGTAACCTTTTGCAAGTTGTGCCCGGCCGGCGCGAGACCAAGGGCTTTGGCGCTCCACCCGTCGGCACTGTGCACAAGCTGACGCGCGAAGATGAAATCGCGCTGCGCCATCGCGCCACCACCGTGGATGGAGTCACCGCGGTCGTAAACGGCGGCGCCACCGTGCGCTTCCAAAATCGCCGGCGCGATACCTTCGTCCTGGGCGTTGGCGCTCGCTTCGACGAGATTCGCCAGATGCGCGTCGATCAGGGGCGCTTCTTTGCCGAAGAAGACATCGATGCCCATCGCCGCTTTGCCGTCCTGGGTCGCACCGTTGTGCGCGAGATCTTCGGCGACGAAAACCCGCTGGGCCGGGTCGTCAAGATCGCCGACAGCGAGTTCCGCATCATCGGCCTGATGGAGCACAAGGGCACCACCTTGGGCTTCGATATGGACGATCTGGTCTTTATGCCGTCGACGACAGCGATGGATCTGTTTGCGATGGATGGCCTGTCGAACTTGCTGATTCGGGCGCGCGACAAGGTCAGCATCGAGCCCGCCATCGAAGAAGTCACCGACATCCTGCGACGTCGCCACGGCGAGATCATCGACTTCACTGTGGTCTCGCAGGACGACATGCTGAGCACCGTCAACGGCATCATGGCCACCATGTCGATGCTGCTTTTGGCCATCGCGGCGATCTCTCTTGTCGTCGGTGGCATCGGCATCGCCAACATCATGCTGGTGTCGGTTCGCGAACGCACGCGCGAGATCGGCGTGCGCCGCGCGGTCGGTGCCAAGCGTCGCCACATCCTGCTGCAGTTTCTGATCGAAGCCGTGGTTATTTCGCTGGTCGGTGGGCTGATCGGACTTTCGCTGGGGGTCAGCATCATCGCGCTGGCGCGCTTGCTGGTGCCGACGCTGCCCTTGCGTCTGTCGCTGGATATTGTCGGCGTGGCCGTCGGTTTTTCTGCGGTGGTCGGCGTGCTGTCGGGCGTCATGCCCGCGCGTCGCGCCGCGAACTTG
>JAYRFD010000472.1:0-4085 GCA_041908565.1 Polyangia bacterium
AACCTGCTTGTGCCGGGGGATACCGCGGACTACATCGTCACCGGCGAATGGGGTCGGCGCGCCGTGGTCGAAGCGCGCCGCATCGAGAACGCGCACATCCATGTCGCCGCCAGCACCGAAGACGAAAACTTTTGCCGCGTTCCATCGGACAGCGAGCTTCAGCTATCGGCGCAGCCCGCCTACGTCCACTACACCACCAACAACACGATCTTCGGCACGCAGTTTCACCGCATTCCCCAGGTCGGCAGCCGCCCCTTGGTGGCCGATATGTCCAGCGACTTCCTGTCGCGTCCGATGGACATCGCGCGCTATGGCTTGGTCTATGCCGGGGCGCAGAAGAACGCCGGACCGGCCGGGGTGACGATCGTGATCCTGCGCGAAGATCTGCTGCGTCAGAATGCGGCGCAGCAGGATCGGCTGCCGATGCTGCTGAACTACCGCACGCACATCGAGCACAAGTCGCTGTACAACACGCCGCCGGTCTTTGCGGTCTACATCACCCACTTGGTGCTGCGCTGGCTTCTGCGTCGCGGCGGCCTGCCGGCCATGGCCGAATACAACCAGAAGAAAGCCGACCTGATCTACCAGGCGATCGATGCTGCGCCGGGCTTTTATCGCGGCCACGCGCAGACGGATTCTCGATCGCTGATGAACATCACGTTTCGCTTGCCCTCGCAGGCTTTGGAAGACGAGTTCGCCAAGCAGGCCAAGGCGCAGGGGCTGGACGGCTTGAAGGGGCACCGCTCGGTCGGCGGGATGCGCGCGTCGGTGTACAACGCGTTTCCCATCGAGGGGGCTCGGACGCTTTCGCAGTTCATGGCCGACTTCGCACGCACGCACGGCTGATCAGCGGATCGGCTGATTCATGGAAATGCAGATGGCATACCAGCAAGACAAGCCAGCCCAGCGACGACACGAGCCGCGGCGACTGCGCGTATGGACCGCGGCGATCGCGCTGTGCGGCGGGCTTTTGACACAGCCAGCCCAAGCGCAGCCGGTTCAAGCGCAGCCAGTCCAAGCGCAGCCGGTCCAAGCGCAGCCGGTTCAAGCGCAGCCAGTCCAAGCGCAGCCGGTTCAAGCGCAGCCAGTTCAAGCGCAGCCAGTTCAAGCGCAGGAAGACGTCGCGCCAGACTCGCGAACCTTCGGCAGCCTGGGGCGCCTGACCATCGGAATCGGGGTTGGCTTGGGCTTCCACGCCGACAGCCGGGCCTGTGACACTGCAGGCAGCGCGCGCACCTTGGGCGGCAGCGGCTGCGCCCTGTTCCTGGGCGGCGTCGACGGCAGCTTCCTGTGGCGAGGCGCACTGGGCGCGACGCTGGGCCTGTGGTCGGTGTCGGGACAAGCCGCAGTTGCGCAAGGCCAGCCACCCAGCGGACAGGCGCCGGCGGCCTTTCCCGATCGCATCTCGATCCCGCTTATGGCCGATGTACGACCGCTGGCCTTTGCCAAGCTGGGACTGCAAGGCAGCTATCTGCGCCGCGTGTCCCATGGCATCCGCGTCGCGCTGGGGCCATCGGTCGAGATTGTGCGGACGGCTTCCGATACCTCGATCCAGTTTGGCGAGCGCGCGGGCAACGTGGCGCAGACGCTGTTCGGCCTGCATGGCAGCCTGGATGGTGAGCTTCCGCTTTTGACCTCGATGGCCAGCAGCCTGTCGCTGCGCCTGTCGCTGCGCTGGCTGTATGTGCCGATCATCGTGCTGAACGATGGCGCGGTGCAGTCGTCGCTGGTCAGCCGCAGCGATCAGACGCCCAACATGCTGGCGACGTCGATCCAGGGCTATGCCAGTCACTTCCAGTTTGCGCTGGGCCTGGTCTATTACCTGTAGATTCCCGTCGCTGCGTAGCCCAATCGTCGCGACGTTCGCACTCGGCCGATTCGTTTAACCCCGCGCAAAAAGACCTTGGTTGACCCTCCTATGTCCATCGTCCAGTCCATGGAACAGTCCGTCGATCCCGCGGCCCGCGCGTTCTTCTGCCACGTCGAAAAGCTGCTGGGATCGCTGCTGACGCGGGTCCTGCGCTGCGTGGTCTCGCCTGCGCTGCGAGACGACGGCGATCTGGCCTGCGCGCTGTGCGATGCGCGTGGGGTCAGCGTGATCGAGCGCGGCGGCAATCCGGTCTTGGTTGGGGCGCTAAGTGCTCAAGTGCGCGCGCTTTTGGCCCATGTCGGATCCATCGATCGGCTGCCCGCCGATGTGGTGCTGTTCGGCAATGCCGAGGCACCACGTGCGCAACACGCAGCGTCGCTGGACAGCCCGATTACGGACGCAGCGCTGCCCGCTGGCTTTGTGGACCGGCAGACCTTCACGCTGCTGGTGCCGCTTTTGCCGGGCCTGGGGCCGGAATCCGCGGGCGCCACGGGACCCTCGACGGGGGATGAGCCGATTGCAGAGGAACAAGGGGCCCGCGCTGGCTGGGTGCTGGCGCTGTGTGCGCGGTTTGCTGGTGCTCCGTTTGGGGCGCCGCTTCCGGGCACAGGTGGCCTGGACGTGGACGCCCTGCCGTCGATTGCTGCCGACGATCTTTCCGCCCTGCCGCCGGCCGTGGGGCCGCGTTACTTGCCCTTTGCGCCGTCGCCGCCGGCTGCGCCTCCGCGCTTGCGCGACGAAGAAGGGGCTGCGATCGCGCCCACTGCCGTCGATGAACGCAAGCTGCAGAGCCTGCTTCGCGCCGCTGCTGTGCCACGCGATACGCAGAGCGATCTGTGGGCGCTGCGCGCTTCGCTTCTGCATGCCCGTCGCGCGCTGCAGTCCCTGCTTTCGCGGGTTGGCTGGACGCAGAGCCTGGCGCTGTGCCAGTCGCTGCAGGCGCAGACCGCAGCGACGGTTCGGCAGTGGCTGCAGGGTCTGCCGGGCGGCTTCTATGCCTTTGCCGACAGCCTGGACGAAGACGGCTGCGGATCGACCGACATCGCGCTGCGCGCAACGCTGCTTTTGCGTCGGGATGGCTGGCTGCTGGACCTGCAAGACAGTGCCGATGCATGCGCCGGTCCGCTGAACTTGTCGACGGCAGCGACGGTTGGCGTGGTGAAAGAAGCGATTGCGCGGCTCGTAGGTTCGCTGTCCGCCACCGCCGGTTCCGACGCGACGGGCACCTGGCTGCCGCGCAACGATGGCCTGCTTGCGGGGCTTCAGCTAAGGCTGCGATCGGGATCGGTGCTGGCGGCGCAGGCTCCGCTGGCCCAGGCCCTGGCCGTTGATGAGACGGCCGCTCGCTTGCTGGACGTGCTGCAGGGCGTGTTCGCGCAGGCCGCATCGCAGGCGGTGGGATCGGCTGGTGCCGGGACGCGCAGCGCGCTGTACGTCGAAGATTCAAACCCAACGTCGATGGCGCAGGCGGGTCGGTCGGTCGCTGTGCAGCGGATCCCGCTGCCCGGTGGGCTTGGTGCAACGCCGCAGCCCGCCGCCTTCGCCGGAGGTCTGCACGACGCGCGTCTGCCGTCGCTGGATCGCCTGGAAACCAGCCTGCCAGTGCGCGTGCAGGTGCTGTCGCGGCGTCCAGAATCAGCGGGCTTGGGCCTGCGGGCCGGCACCCTGGGTTGGCATCGCGAGCTCTGCTTCTTGCGGCCTCAGCTTGTCACTTTGGCGGGCGATCGTCGTCGGCGTCCGCCGTATGGACTGTCGGGCGGCGGACCGGGATCCACTGGCCACGACGTGCTGTACCGCGCTGAACATGAACAGGGCAAAAAGCTACCGGCCAAGGCCGTGGTCTGCGTGCAGGCCGGCGACCGCATCGACACCGACAGCCCAGGCGGAGCCGGCCACGGCGATGCGCAGCGAGCGGTGTTCTTCGCATCGCTGTTCGGCGACCACGGGTAGCGTCAGTCGGCGTCAGTCAGCGTCAGTCGGTCGGGGTCCGCAGGTGCAGCGCGGTGGTCTGGTGCTGCGCATCCAGGGTCAAAACGACGTCGGCGCGATCGCGCAGCGGATAGACCCAGGTCGCAAACCCGGGAGCCAGCGCTTCGGCCCAGAAGCGCTCGGTCTCGGACGCGGACATGGCCGGCTGACCCGCCGCCCGTCGGTCAGCTTCGCGCGAAAGACGAGCCGCCCGCGCATCCGCTTCGTCCATGTCCAGATAGATCAG
>JAYRFD010000473.1:0-2941 GCA_041908565.1 Polyangia bacterium
GACGCTGTACGATCTGCTGGGCGGTCAGCCGCCGTTTGGCAAAGGACCCAACGACGAGATCCTTCTGTCCTTGCTGGTGGCAGAGCCCAAGCCGCTTCGCGATCTGAAGCACGGCATTCCCGCGGACCTGGAATCCGTGGTGATGAAGTGCTTGGAAAAAGATCCCGCCGACCGCTACGAGTCTGCCAAGGCTTTGGCGGACGATCTGATGCGCTATCTCGACGGGGAAGCCGTCATGGCGCGGCGATCGAGCCTGGTCTATCGCCTGCAGAAGAAGGCGCAGAAGAACAAGATCTTGGTGGCCACGATGGCGGTTGCCGCTGTGGCGATCATCGTACTTTCAACGATCTTTATTCGCGCGCGCGTGCAGGCTGCGGAACAAGCGCGCTTGGCGCAGCAGTCCGGTCAGAAGATCAAAGAGATCGAGATCTTCATGCGCTATGCGTATGCGCTACCGCTGCATGACACCAGCATCGAAAAGGCGGTGATTCGTGCGCGCATGGCCAGCATCAGCGAAGACATGGCGCGACTCGATGGAGAAGCGGCCGCCATGGCCTATTACGCGCTGGGCCGCGGCCACTTGGCGCTGCAGGAATATGAAAAGGCGCTGGACTACTTGAAGCTGGCGCACAACGGCGGGCTGCGCACGCCTGCCGTCGAATACGCGCTGGGTCGCACGCTGGGTGAGATCTACAACAAGCAGTTCAAGGAAGTGCTGCGCCGAAGCGGCAAGCGCATGCTGCAGGCCAAGGCGAAGATCGACAAAGAACTGTTGGAGCCGGCGCTGTATCACCTGCGGCAAAGCGGTGGTGAGCACGGCGAGTCGCGACCGCTAGCCGAAGGACTTCTGGCCTATTACAGCCAGCAGTATGAAGAAGCGCTGAAGAAGGGGCAGGAAGCGCTGACGGCAGAGCCGTGGCTGTACGAAGCCAAGAAGCTGCAGGCCGACGTGTACTACGCCTATGGACGGCGCAAGCAGAACAGCGGTCAGTATCAAGAAGCGCGCAGCGATTATCGCCGCGCAGCAGAGCTGTATCACGGTGCGGCCGAGATGGCGCGCAGCGATTCCAGCATCCACAGCGCCGAAGCCGACACCTGGGTGCAGATCATGGAGCTGGACAAGACCCAGGGCCTGTCACCGAAGGAAGCCTACGAGCGCGCGCTGGAAGCCTGCGATCGCGCGATTGTTTCGTTTTCAGAAAACGACAGCGCGGTGCGCAAGAAGGTGTGGGCGATGACGCGCTGGGCGGAATATCTGAGCACGCACGGCCAGGATCCGCGCGCCATGGCGCAGCAAGCGATCGAGACGGCACTGCGCGCCTTTTCGATGAATCCAAACAACGCCTTCCCGCACGACCAGATCGGCCTTTCGTATCAGCTGATTGCCAACTACGAAAACGATCATGGAATGGACTCGACCGATTCGGAAAAGAAGGCGATCGAAGCCTTCGCGAAGTCGATCGAGATCAACCGCAACTTCGCGTGGGCACTCAACGACTACGGCGTGCTGTATGCGACCAAGGCGGAATGGCTGGGCGCGCGCGGGCAGGACTACCGCAACGAGATGGAGCAAGCCATCGAGAAGCTGAACGCCGCGATCGAGGCCGATCCCGACTATCACGTGGCGTACAGCAACCTGGCGCACTCGCAGCAGCTGATGGCGACCTATGAGATCGAACGGGGTCGATCGCCGGATGCATGGCTGGAAAAAGCCATCGAGACCAGCACTCGATCGCTGCAGGTGAACCCGAACTACTATCAGACCTATCGCAACCTGGCGTCGGTCTATGCGCTGCGTGCGAAGTATGAGCTGAGCTTTGCGCGCAGCGACCAGGCCAGTGCAGCACTGGGCAAAGCGCACGAAGCGCTGAACCAAGCGATCAAGGCCAACCCGGAAGACGCGGAAACCCATCGCGTCTTGGCGGGGGTCTACGCGCTGCAAGCCGAAGCGCAGAGCGCGCAGAAGCTGGATCCGCAAGAGCTTCTGAACCGCGGCCTGCAGGCGATTCAAAAGAGCATCCTGATCAGTCCCAGCGATTCGGACAGCTTGCTTCTGCACGGGCAGCTGCTGTTGGCCATGGCCGCCGAGCTAGCGCGCGATGGCACGTCTCCACTGCCGCTGCTGCAGCAGGCCAATGGGGTCGCCGTGCGGGCTCGCGATGTGAACGCCAAGAACCCGCTGGTCTATCTGGCCCTGGGGCAAAGCGCGCGGTCCGCGGCCGAGTGGCAGATCAGCCGTCGCAAGTCGCCCGAAAAAGATCTGGCAGATGGTCAGGCGGCCATCGACAAGGCGCTGCAGCTGAACCCCAGCTTGGCAGCGGCGCTGGCGACTCGCGGCAGCCTGTATCTGCTGGCGGCACATGCCGCACCGGCGGGGCTTTCGCGCAAGCTGTTGGCTGCGCAGGCCGCCATCGCGTTCAAGCAAGCGCTGGCCAAAAGCCCCCTTTTGGCGCGCAAGTACGATGCACTTCTGGGCGAAGCCGTTCAGCTGAGCGAGTCGCTTTCGCCGGCCGAGCGGCAGCAGCTAAGCGGTCAGAATCCTCTGTTCCGCGGCGCACTGCCGGGCAAGCTTGGCGGTCCGCTTCCCAGTCCTGCAGCCCCGGATGCTGCAGCAGGCAAGGCCGAAGCGGCACCCGGCGACACGCCGCCCGACGGCAAAGCAGCCGAGGCGAAGGCTGTCGACGGCAAAGCGACCGACGGCACGGCGACCGACGGCAAGCCGCAAGAAGCGGCCACCAGCCCGCCGGCAGCCACTGCGTCCCCCGCGCCAAGCGAAGCCAGCAAGTCCGGCGAAGCGGCAGAGCCGTCCAGCTTTCCCGCGGTTCGGTAGGACGATCTGTTCGCGGACCCGGCGCGCGCTGCGTGGCCATCGAAGTCGGATTCGGTCGGCCTGCATGAACGACGCAGCGAAGGCTGGCCACCTGACTGCAGTCACGTCTGC
>JAYRFD010000474.1:0-2137 GCA_041908565.1 Polyangia bacterium
GCCCCACGGCAGCCAGTAGGGCAGCGCGCCGTGTACAGCGACCTGGGCTTCATCGTGCTGGCCGATCTGCTCGAACAGCGCTTGAACCAGCGCCTGGATGACGCGTTTGCCCGCCTGGCCGATACGCTGGGGCTAGAGCTTGCCTTTCGTCCGCTGGATGTCGCAGAGCCCGCGCAGCGCTTGCCCGCGACCCGCTGCGCCCCCACCCGTCGCGAAAGCCCCACGCGCGAGATCCTTTTGGGGCTTGTTCACGACGACAATGCGCGCGCGATGCTGGGTGTGTCGGGACACGCCGGCCTGTTTGGAACGACGACCGCGGTGGCCCAGCTAGCCAGCGCCTTGTTGGACTGCTACCACGGCTGCGACACGCCGGCCGCCCGCGCGCTGGGCATCCCTGCCCCGCTGCTGCAAACGGCGTGGGCGCAGCCCGATCTGCGACCTGAGGCGGGCCATGCACCGGGTACAACCTGGGGCTTGGGCTGGGATCATCCATCGCCGCACGCAGCCAATTCGTCGACGGTGTCGTCGGCAGGCACGCTGTGGCCGCGCACCGGGGTCGGTCACTTGGGCTTCACGGGATGTTCGCTGTGGATCGATCCAGCCCGCGATCGCGACCACGCGCTGGTGGCCGTCTTGCTGTCGAACCGCGTGTGCGTAGCGACCCCGCAAGCGGCCGCCGCCACACAAGCCGGCATCAAGCGACTTCGCCCCGCGCTGCACGATGCCATCCAGCGCGCGCTTCAGACCTAAACACTCGCAGCCGCATCGGTTCGGTGCGCGAAGGGGCAATGCGGTCGCGATCCACCAGCGACGACAGAAGCGGCTGATGGGTCAGATGCGATAGCGCAAGATCAGCTGGGCGTTCAGGTTGTCCAGCCGGCCCGTGATGGCGCCAAAGGTGTTGCCGGTGCGGCTGTCGATGCTGGTCGGCGTACCACCGCCCAACACGTTGTAGATCATGACCATCAGGTCGATGCGCTGGCCGGTCAGGGGTTCCAGGCTGAAGCTGCCCTGCAGATCCAGCGTGAACTGATCCGGCAGCTTGAATTCGGCCCACGCCGTCGGGTCGTTGGCGCGCGAGCCAATGTTGGTGCCGCGCGGCGATCGATAGACGCTGAAGCTGTTGTCTTCCGGGCTCTGGAACACGCGCCACTGCGGAGCGCCGGTGCGGTACTGCACGCGTGCGCTGACGTTCAAGCCAAACGAAAACGAGTAGTCGATGGCTCCCTTCAGCGTGTGGCGATAGTTGTCGCTCAGCGCGCCGTAATAGAACGAGTTCATGCGCGGGCTCTGCCGATACGCGCTGAAGTAGTCGCTGACGTTGCCGTCGGAAAAGGCCAGCGTGTACGACGCGATGATGCCGAAGTTGCCGGGATTGCCTTGCAGCCAGAAGTCCAGGCCGTGGTACGTGCGCTGCGCATCGGCGGGCGTGCCCGCTTCAAAGATGCGGCGGCGCATGCCATCGCGATAGCCGATGACGCGGTTGCCGGCCGGATCCCAGATCTGGTTGATCTCGTCGTTGGTCCACAGGTTGTCGTACAGGCGATAGGTGTAGTCGACGCCCAGGACCGTCTGTTCGACGACCTCGCGACGGATGCCGACGCCGACCTCGTCCAGCGACGGGGGATTGACGCTTTCAGCAAAGCGCTGCCCGCCGGAACCACCGGACGTGTTCTGCAGCATGAACTGGTTGACGTCCTGCCCGCTGCTGTCCTTGCCCACCCAGCGCTTCAAGTTCGACACCTGAAACGGGTTGCCCTGATCCGCGATGTACGCGTTGCCGACGTCGTTGTGCCGACCGTAGTGCGCCGAAAGCAGCGTGCTGCGGTTGTGGAACACGTCGTAGATCACAGACAGGCGCGGGCCGTAGCCCAGCAGCGTACCCAGACGCTTGCCTTCGAAGTCGTACAGCAGGCCCGTGTCAAAACGCATGCCCGGCACGATGGTCAGGAAGCGCTTGATGGTCCAGCGATCCTGCAGAAAGAAGCCCAGGTTGTACGCCTCAGCCGTCGTCGACCAGCCTGCCCCGGGCTTGCCGCCTTGCGGCAGGCTCTGCGGGTATTCGGTGACCTGATTGCAGCTGGCATAGGTCGCCGGATCGCTGGGGTTGCAGGGCGTGGTTGGCAGGTTGTCGGTA
>JAYRFD010000475.1:0-1888 GCA_041908565.1 Polyangia bacterium
AGTCTCATAAAAGTGTCCTAACAGGCAGTACGGACCTATGGAGTCTTGACAAAAGCCAATTCGGCTACCTAGTGCAGAGTCTCCTGACCGAGCCGGAATACCGGAGCCTGCTCTTTCAGCTTAAACCCCAAGAGGCAATGCCTGGCAAGTTTCGGCTGCTGGAAGCGCCGTACGACCCTGTGTTCGCGTTGAAGAACATCCAGAAGACCTGGTAGGCAGATAAGGACGGCGACCCTGCCAGTGCAGCGCCGCCTCCGTCCGTCGCCAAAGAGCGCCGCCTCCCTCCGTTGCCAAAGAGCGCGGCATCCGCCCCTGGCGCTGCGGCGTGCCTGGGGGAACGGGAGCTTTGGCTGGGAATACTCACAGGGGGTGCTTTGAAGATCAGCGAATAGGTCGAGCCCAGCCGGCCCCGTTTAATACAAGCCTTAGACGCATTGCAGCGAAGCGAGCCATGGGCCGCTGGGGACGCGCGTGCGCCGCGCACCCATGCTGGGGGGTTTGACAGGCGGTGGCGGCGGTTGATACACAGCGGCGGTGAGTACAGACAGCAGACATTCGACGGACAACCCCTTCTTTGGTGACAACCCGCAGCGGGCCGGGCGCCCGGTTCGCGTGCGCATCGCGCCTTCTCCGACGGGGGATCCGCACGTCGGGACCGCGTACATCGCGCTGTTTAATTATGTCTTTGCGCGCAAGCACGGCGGCACGTTCATCCTGCGCATCGAAGACACCGACCAGACTCGGTCGACGCGGGCCAGCGAAGACGCCATCCTGCGCGCCTTGAAGTGGGTTGGCCTGCAGTGGGACGAAGGGCCGGATGTCGGCGGACCCAGCGCCCCCTATCGCCAGTCCGAGCGCACCGATCACTACAAGCGTCACGCCATGCAGCTTGTCGAGCGCGGCGCTGCCTATCCCTGCTTTGCCACCGCCGAAGAGCTGGAAGCGATGCGCAAAGAACAGATCGCCGCCGGCAAGACGCCGCAGTACGACCGACGCTATCGCGATCTGCCGCGCGCCGAAGCGCAGGCCCGCATCGATCGCGGCGATCCCTATGTCATTCGCTTGGCCATGCCGCTTCAGGGACAGACTCGCTTTGTCGACGGCCTGCGTGGAGAGATCGTCATCGACAACGCGACCATCGACGATCAGGTGCTGCTGAAGTCCGATGGCTTCCCGACGTATCACCTGGCGAACGTCGTCGACGATCACTTGATGGGCATCAGCCATGTGATCCGCGCGGAAGAGTGGATCATCTCGACGCCCAAGCACATCCAGCTGTACCAGGCGTTTGGCTGGGATCCGCCGCAGTTCCTGCACATGCCGCTTCTGCGCAACCCCGACAAGTCGAAGATCTCGAAGCGCAAGAATCCGGTGTCGCTGGACTACTACCGCGACGCGGGCTACTTCCCCGAGGCACTGCTGAACTTCCTTTCCCTGATGGGCTTTGCCTTCGGTGGCGACCGCGAAAAGTTCACGCTGACCGAGATGATCGACGTCTTCGACTTCGCCAAGGTGTCGCCGGGCGAGCCGGTCTTCGATCTGCAAAAGCTGTCGTGGCTAAACGGCCTGTACCTGCGCGAAATGAGCGATGCCGAGCTGGTCCGTCGCCTGCGCGCCTGGCGCCTGTCCGACGAATACCTGCTGTCGCTTTTGCGCATGCTGCGCGAGCGCATGGAGCGCATGGACCAGTTCATCCCCGCCGCGTCGTTCTTTCTGACCGGCGACTTGGACTATTCGGCGCCGGGTCTTTTGGACCAGCTGGTGCCCAAGGGACGCGACCGCAGCAGCACCGGGCAGACCTTGGGGCAGCTGTGCGACCACCTGGAAGAAGCGATTCGCGGCGAGTGGACGCACGACGCGCTGGAAGCCGCCTGCCGCAGCTTCTGCG
>JAYRFD010000476.1:0-3621 GCA_041908565.1 Polyangia bacterium
ACATCATCATGGCCGCCGCCAACATGGGCGGCACGCTGAACAACCAGGCAGCGACGGGCAATCCCATGCTGGCTGCCACCTTGGCCAACAATGGTGGCCCGGTGCAGACCTTGTCCCTGATGAACAACAGCCCTGCGATTGGGGCCGGCGACACGACGACGTGCAGCGGGGCTCCGGTTTTGGGTGTCGATGCGCGTGGCACCGCCCGCGGTCAGGCGGCCTGCGATCTGGGCGCGTTCGAGACGCCCAAGCTAGCGGCCAATGGCCAGCCATGTACAGGGGCAGCGCAGTGCACCAGCGGCTTCTGCGCCGATGGCGTGTGCTGCAACACCGCCTGCGGCGACAGCAACACCGGCGACTGCCAAGCCTGCGCAATCGGCGCGGGCGCGACGGAAAACGGCGTCTGCGGCGCCGCCAGCAACACCACGGCCTGCCGTCCTGCCTCTGGGGTCTGCGACGTGGCCGAGACCTGCGATGGCACCAGCCTGGCCTGCCCGGCCGATGTGCTGAAGCCGGCCACGGAAATCTGCCGCCCCTCGACGGGCGCCATGGATTCCGCCGAGCTGTGCGATGGCCAAAGCGCCGCCTGCCCCGCCGATACCGGCTCTGCCGATCCCCGCACCATCGTCCTGGTCGGCGGCGGTTTCAGCTGTTCCTCGACGGATCAGCGTGGTGGCAGCCAGGCGCAGCCACTGGGCTTGCTGGCCGCACTTTTGGGCCTGGGCACGCTGCTGGGTGCGCGTCGTACCCGTCGGATGCAGGACGCCGCACGTCAGATTCCGGGACAGGGAGCCTAAGTCCGGGGCATCTCTCGCCCCTCCCCTCTTAGTGACCCGCAAGAGACAAGGAGTCGCCTCGTGAGTTCATCTTCTTGCTTCCGCAGTACCCTCGCCGCGCTGGCCCTGCTTTCGGCCAGTGCTGGCGTGGCCCAGGCGCAACAGATTCCGCTTGGATTCCAAGTCAGCCGCTACGAACCAACGGCGGCCGGCGAGTGGAGCTTCTGGGTCGATCACCCCTGGTACAGCTCGACGCGGCGCTTCGCCGGCGGTCTGACGCTGAACTACGCCCACAATCAGCTGCTGCTGGGGCGACAGAACGCCAACGGATCGGTGATGGGAACGGGCGCTATTCAGGCGCACTTCCTGTCGCTGCATGCCGACCTGGCAGTGTCGTTCTTCGATCGCTTGAACATCACGGCATCGCTGCCGATCGCGCTGGTGTCGCAGGGCGAAGGGACGCCAGCCGGCAGTGTGCAGGCGACGGGCATCGGCTTTGGCGATCCACGCTTCGGCCTGATGGTGCGCATCGCCGGTCAGCCAGATGCCAGCCCGATCTCGCTGTCGGTGGCAGCCAACGCATGGATACCGCTAAACGACGGATCGGCGGGTACGTTCAACACGCGCAATGACTCGAACTTCCGCTTCCTGCCCAAGCTGATCCTGGCGGGTTATGGGTCGCACATCCGCTGGTCGCTGACCGGCGGCTTCCTGTACCGCCCCGAGGCTCGCTTGATGGCGGGCAACTTGGTGGCTGGCACGGCAGGGTCCGAGCTTCAGCTGGGCGCATCGATTTACTACGCCGATAAAGAACGACGCTTCGCCATTGGTCCGGAAGCGGTCATGGGAACGCTGCTGATTCCCAATCAGGCATTCCAGCAGAACGCGACCAGCCTCGAAATCCTGGCTGGCTTCCACTACAACATCGCCAACCTGATCCAGCTTGGAGCCGCCGGCGGCGTGGGCCTGCTGCGTGAACCCGGTACGCCGGATGCGCGCGCTCTTCTGCGCATTGCCTATGCGCCGCTGCCGCCGATCATCAAGGACAGGGACAAGGACGGCGTGCAGGATCCCGAGGATCTGTGCCCCGACGTCCAGGCCGGTCTGCAGCCCGATCCGGAACGCAAGGGCTGCCCGCTTACCGACATCGATTCGGACGGTGTCTGGGACAACCAGGACCTGTGTCCGAAGACACCGGCCGGTGCGCATCCGGATCCAGAACGCAAGGGCTGCCCGGCGAACGACACCGACGGCGATGGCGTGTTCGATTACGAAGATCAGTGCGCGGACAAGCCGGCAGGCCAGCATCCCGATCCGGAAAAGAAGGGCTGCCCGCTCAAGGATCGCGATGAAGACGGTGTGTTTGACAACGAAGACCAGTGCCTCGACACGCCGGCTGGTGAACACCCCGATCCGAACCGCAAGGGCTGTCCGGCGACCGACAAGGACGGCGACGGAGTCTGGGATCACGAAGACCAGTGCATCGACAAGCCCGCAGGCTTCAAACCCGACCCGGCCAAGAAGGGCTGTCCGCTGCCCGATACCGATGGTGACAGCGTCGTTGATCCGGAAGATGCCTGCCCCGATAAGCCAGGTGCTCCGTCGACGGATCCCAAGAAGAACGGCTGCCCCGGTCTGGTCGAGATCAAAAACGGCCTGATCACGATCAAGCAGCAGATCTTCTTCGCGACGAACAAGGACACCATCCTGCCCAAGAGCTTCCCAGTTCTGAAGGCAGTGGCTGACGTGTTGAAGGTGCAGCCGTACGTCAAGAAGGTGGCGATCGAAGGCCACACCGACAACAAGGGCAAGCCGGACAAGAACCTGGATCTGTCCAACCGCCGCGCCGCCAGCGTGCTCAAGCACCTGGTGACCAAGGAGACCATCGAAGAGAAGCGACTGGAGTCGCATGGCTACGGCGACACGCGCCCGATCGCGGACAACAAGAATGAAAAGGGTCGCGCGCTGAACCGTCGTGTCGACTTCCGCATCGTCGATCCGCCGCAGCCCCAGAGCGCGACGCCAGCCCAGACGGCCCCAGCGACGACGCCTGCTCCGACGGCACAGCCGGCGACGGCCCCGGCAGCGCAGAAGCCGGCGGATGCAAAGGCTCCGGCGGATGCAAAGGCTCCGGCGGATGCAAAGGCTCCGGCGGATGCAAAGGGCGCAAAGGGCGCGAAGGCGGCCAAGGACGCTAAGGCGCCCGCCGACGCCAAGGATGCGAAAGCTCCCGCCGACGCCAAGGATGCCAAGGCGCCCAAGGATGCCAAGGCTCCTAAGGATGCCAAGGCGCCCAAGGATGCCAAGGCGCCCAAGGATGCCAAGGCTCCTAAGGACGCCAAGGCACCCAAGGATGCCAAGGCACCCAAGGCGCCCAAGGCCGACAAGAAGAAAGCCGCGAAGTAGTCTCCGGGCCCCGCGCCGCGGGGTCCCGCTCGATCCTCCCCGACTCCCGGCGAGCCCAGAGCCCTCGCCGCCTCCCCCTCCCAACGCCAGCACACCGTGATGCCGCCCCATCTGGGCCGGCTCGCGGTGTCACTGCGCGCGCTGCGTCAGGCTGTTCAGCCTACGCGGGACGCAGGCGCACCATCACGGGGTTGCTGTAGAACCACAGATCGCGCCACGGGTCGATGGTCAGCGGGTCCAGTCGAGGTGCCACTACATCGGTGTTGGTGCCGCGGATGCGCAAAAAGACGCTGTCGCGCAGGCCGGTAATGCGGTGGCGGAACTCAAGCCAGTCGCCGACGCGGGTGGCTTGATTTAGGCGCCACTGGCGTTCGACGCGCGCGGTGGGATGGTGCAGCGTGTCGCGGTGCGGGACGGGGCCGCGGATTTCGCCCAGGAT
>JAYRFD010000477.1:0-2339 GCA_041908565.1 Polyangia bacterium
AGCAGCGGGCGGGGCTGCGTTCGGCGTACTGAATCAGCGCGCTGGTCGATCCGATGAAGTCGGCGTGGTTAAGGACGCGCTCTTCGCATTCTGGATGGGCCAGCACCAGGGCGTCGCGATGGGTCTGCTTCAGCTCGACGATGGCCTTTTCGCTGAAGGTCTCGTGCACGATGCACGATCCGGGATAGACGACCATGTTGCGTCGCCCGGTCTGCTTCATCAGAAAGCGGCCCAGGTGCTGGTCGGGAGCAAACAAGATGGGCTTTTCGGCGGGATAGCTGCGCAGGATCTTTTCGGCGTTGGACGACGTGACGATGCAGTCCGACATCGCTTTGACCGCCGCCGAACAGTTGATGTAGCTGACGGTGACGTGGTCGGGGTAGCGCGCCTGCCAAGCGGCCAAGCGGTCGGGAGGACAGCCATCGGCCAGGCTGCAACCGGCGCTGAGGTCAGGGACCAACACACGGCGCGTGGGGTTTAGGATCTTGGCGGTCTCGGCCATGAAGTGGACGCCGCAGAACAGGATGACGTCGGCCTGCGTGCGCTGAGCGGCCTGGGCAAGCTGCAGCGAATCACCGACGTGGTCGGCCAGGTCTTGCAGCTCGGACTCTTGGTAAAAGTGGGCCAGGATGACGGCGTTGCGTTCGCGCTTCAGCGTGCGAATGGCGTCGTCCAGATCGGCGGGCGCGGGCAGGGGAGGCGAGCTTGTCGTCGGTGCTTTGCCCAAAGGCTGCAGCGTCTGCATGCGCCCATTCAAGCAGAACGGCGCGGCGAAGGCGACGGCGGATTTGGGCAAGGACGCGGAGCTTAAACCGGTGTGACGCTGCGCTTGCGGGCGTAGGTCGGGACCTTCTTCGCCTCGGCATACATCAAGCGGCGCAGAAGATCGCGGCGAAGCTCGTCGGCGGGGACGATGGCGTCGATGTGCAGGTCGGCCGCCAGCTTGTAGATATCGATGTCGTCGCGGTATTCGGCGCGCAGCCGCTCAATGTACGCGGGCCGTTCCGCTTCCGGCTTGTCCTGGATCTTGTTGTAGAAGACGGCGTTGACGGCCGCTTCGGGACCCATGACGGCGATGCTGGACTGCGGCAAAGCGAGGGTCGCGTCGGGGTGAAAGCCGGGGCCGCACATGGCATACAGCCCAGCGCCATAGGCCTTGCGCAGAACGACGCAGAACTTGGGCACCGTGGCGTCTGACACCGCTGAGATCATCTTGGCGCCGTGGCGGATGATGCCCTGCCGTTCGACGTTCTTGCCGATCATGAAGCCGGGCACGTCGGCCAGGAACAAAAGCGGAATGTCGAAGGCGTCGCACAGCCAGATAAAGCGCGCCGCCTTGTCGGCGCTGTCGACAAACAGCACTCCGCCTTTCCACTTGGGCTGCGATGCGATGATGCCGACGGCGCGACCATCCATTCGAGCGAAGCCGGTGACGATCTCGCGCGCGAACAGGCGCTTGACCTCGAAGAAGCTGCCTTCGTCGACCAGTGCTTCGATGACGTGCAGGACATCGAAGGCTTGGTTGTGGTTCTTGGGCAGGATGTCGTCGATGCGCTTGGCTGTGGCCTTGGGGACGCGCGGAGCATCGGGGGCAGGCTGCGGGATCGGCGCGCCGGCGTGCGAAGGCATGTAGCGCAGATAGTCGCGACAGGACCGGATGGCGTCGGCTTCGGTCTTGGCCAGAAGATCGCCGCAGCCAGAGACCTCGCAGTGCATGCGGGCGCCGCCCATCTCCTCCAGCGTCGTTTTTTCACCGATGACCATTTCGGCCAAGCGCGGCGAGCCCAGGTACATCGACGCGTTGCCGTCGACCATAAAGACGACATCGCAGAACGCGGGGATGTATGCACCACCGGCGGCAGAAGGCCCAAACAGAAGGCAGATCTGCGGGATGGATCCCGACAGCTGCACTTGGTTGTTGAAGATGCGCCCGGCATGGCGGCGGCCGGGGAACATGTCCAGCTGGTCGGTGATGCGGGCTCCGGCGCTGTCGATCAAGTAGACCAAGGGGATGCGTAGGCGACCGGCGGTCTCCTGTATGCGGATGATCTTTTCGACGGTGCGGGCGCCCCACGAGCCAGCCTTGACGGTGCTGTCGT
Source organism: Polyangia bacterium (assembly GCA_041908565.1). Lineage (GTDB taxonomy): Bacteria > Myxococcota_A > Polyangia > Palsa-1104 > JAEUJZ01 > JAEUJZ01. Next base: position 2,100 of record JAYRFD010000477.1, read on the forward strand.
TGGCCATGACCGCGATGGGGCGGCCATGGATCCGACCGATGCCAGTCACCACGCCGTCGGCGGGTAGATCCGCGGCGGCGCAGTTGGCCAGCAAGCCATCTTCGACGAACTCGCTGTTTTCATCGAACAGCAGACGCAGGCGTTCACGACAGAACAGCTTGCCTTCGCTGGCGTTCTTTTCGTGGTACTTGGCGGCGCCGCCTTGCAGGATGCGGGCCGTGTGTTTGTGCAGAACAGCGA
>JAYRFD010000478.1:0-6365 GCA_041908565.1 Polyangia bacterium
ATCTTAGACACCGCCGCCCTAAAAGCCTGACCGATCGCTGCAAATCGCCCACCTGCCGCGAATCCGCCAGCGCCTGCTGTCCTGGCATGTAAGTGCTCCATCGCTGAGCAGGACCCGCCTTGGTTTTGTTAATGAATTTATTATTGAATATAAATCTGCGATATTGTGCTATTATTAATTAATAAGATTAATGTAAAAGTGATTTGCTTTCTTGTTTATTCTGTTTGTTCATATGAAGAACTGCGCATAGGCGGCCTGGGGCGTGCTAGGTTCGCGGCGATGACGCGCGCGGTGGACTCGGCAGGGCCTGTTTTTCGTCGCTGGCATGGCCCGTGGATGGGCTGGATTCTGTGCAGCGGACTGCTGCTTTGGGCCTGCTCGAACGAACGGGGGAGGGGACCGACGGGGCCGACGGGTACGACCAGTTCGACGGGCTCGACGGGTTCAACGGGGTCGACGGTGGCATCCCCGGTTGGGTCGGCGCCTGGCCAGGGGACGCTGTCTGCCGTGCAGGGCGGGGCTTCACCATCGCTGCACGTGGGAAAATCGACGGCTGCCGAGACCGCAGTGACGACTGCGCGGCCCGTGCGGCCGAGCGCTACGCTGTGGCCTCGCGACGATGGGCAGCCGTTGCCGGCGGCTGCGGGGTATGTCGGCTCGCAGGTCTGCGCGACGTGTCACCCGCAGAAGCACCGCGCCTGGTCGCATGACTGGCACGCCAAGGCGCTGTCCCCGGTGCAGCTTGGCAGCGACGGCAAGGCGGAAGCCGTGGTCGGCCCGTTCGACGACGCCCACTTCGCCGGCGATTCCAGCGAGGCCTGGATGCACCGCAGCAAAAGCGGCTACTTCATGACCACGCGCGACGAGGCCGGGGCCCTGCGCGACCTGCCCGTGGCCTATGTCATCGGCGGCAAGCGCATGCAGGACAGCGTTGCCATCTTGCCCGACGGACGCTGGCAGATCTTGCCGGTCTATTTCCACGTCACCTCGGGCGCGTGGGTCGACTACAACGAAGCCAAGCAAGGACGGGTCGGCCCAAAGCATCCGTTTTTTTGGACGCGCTTCCGTCGCAACGCCAACCACGAATGTCTGGACTGTCACAGCACCGGCCTGAACGTGCGCTTCGATCGCGACACGCTCCGCTTTCAGACCGGCATGGCCGACGCCGGCGTGGGCTGCGAAAGCTGCCACGGCCCTGGCGCCGCGCACAGCGAAAGCCGGGCCGCCGCCGACATCGTGCACCCCGGCCGCCTGCATCGCAGCAAGGCGGGCAAGCAGCGCGCGTTCCATCTGTGCGCGCAGTGCCACGGCCCACGTCAGCCGGTGTTTCCGGTGCTGGATGCCAATCGTCACTTTCGTTCCGGGCAAGACTACGAAGCGCTGTATCAGCCGCTGGTCTTGACCAACGGCCAGGAACGATCAGGAGAGTTCTTCGTCGACGGGCGCCCGCGCAGCAGCAGCTTCGAATACCAGGCGCTGGTGCAGTCCCGCTGTTACATGCGAGGTGGCGCGACGTGTCTGGACTGCCACTCGGCCCCGCACGCGACGCATGGTGCCAACGAGCTGCCGTTGCGACCGCGGCCGAACGACGCGGGCTGCCTGCGCTGTCACCCGGCGCTGGCGGGCGATTCGGCGCGGGCTCGTCACAGTCACCATCGATCGGAACAGGCGCAGTCGTGTGTCGCCTGCCACATGCCCAAGGTGGTGACCGGCGTGCTGGATGCGTTTGCCGATCACGCGATCGATGTGCCGGTGCCGCAGAACGAAGACCGGCACGGCATCCGCAGCGCCTGTCGGCTGTGCCACGCCGATCAGTCCCCCGCGTCGCTGTCGGCGTCGCTTTTGCGCCTGTGGCCAGGGGCGGGCAAGCGGCAAGCCAGGCGCCTGCGCTTGGCCGATGCCATCGATGAAAAAGGGGCGAAGGAAAGCGAGTCCGCGCTGCGTGCCGTGCTGGCTGATCGCAGCGAGGCTCCGACGCTGCGGTCGGCTTGTGCGCTGCTTTTGGCCGGACGTTTTCCGAACGCTGGCGATGCGCTTGTGCCGCTGCTTTCCGACGCATCGCCGCTGGTGCGAGCCCGCGCGGCCGAGGCCATCGGTTCCTTGCGCCAGCGCAGCTTTGACGATCGACTGACCGCCCTGCTGACCGACCCGTCGCTGATGGTGCGTCAAAGCGCCGCGCTAAGCCTGGCCAAGCACGGCGACCTGCGCGCCGAGGCGCCGCTGCGCAAGATGGCTCGCGACCCGCACGAGAGCGGCCTTTTGTACCCGCACTTTGTCCTGGGGCTCTTGGCCATGCGCCAGGGCGATGTGACTGCTGCCATCACTCGCTTTGAACAGGCCGCCGACCGAGTGCCGTACTACATCGATGCGCTGCTGGCGCTGTCGGACATCTACACGCGCACGGGGCAGATCGACAAAGCGCGCGCTCGCCTGCAGCAAGCGCTGTTCTTCGAACCTCAGAACAAGCTGGCGCAAGACGGCCTGCGGCGCCTACCCGCCAAGTAATTCGCCCTTCCATCGTCCCCCCAAGCACTGCATCGGTCGTTTTCGCGGTGGTCGTCCGGGCTGGCGTCGGTGAATCCATTGGGATCCAAGCGACCCGATGCCCGGCCTGGCTATCCCCACAGGCGGCGGCGCAGGTTGCGGGATAGCAGCAAGCCGACGAAAAACGGGGCACCGATGCTGGCCGTCAGGACGCCGACCGGCAGCACGGCGGGACGGAACAGCACCTGGGCCAGCGTGTCGCAGATCACAAGAAAGCTGGCGCCGCACAGGGCGGATGCCGGCAACAGCAGGCGATGATCGGCGCCGACCAGCCCGCGCAGCGTGTGTGGAACCAGCAGGCCGACGAAGCCAATGGGGCCGGCGACCGATACCACGGCCGCGACGGCCAGCGACGCCGCCAGATAGACGACTCGCGTCGCGCGCCGCACATCGACGCCCAAGCCGGCCGCGGCATCGGTGCCCGCTGACAGGGCATTGAGATCGCGCGCATACGGCCACAAAAGACCGATGGCCAACAGCACCGGGATGGCCATGCGCAGCACCAGGTCGTAGCGCATGACATCCAAGTCCCCCATCTGCCAGCGCACGATGCGATAGGTCTCGGCAAAGTCGGCGGTGTAAAGCACCGCGGTGATCAGCGCTCCGGCCAGCAGGGCCAGCGTCACGCCCGAAAGCAGAAGCGTCGACGGGCCGGCACTGCCTCTTTCACCGACCACGTAGACCAGCGCGACGACGGAAATGGCACCGACCAGGGCGCAGCCTGACACCGCGAATTCGCCCAAGGGATGCCCCACAAGCTGCAGCGATTCCCAGCCCAAGCGAATGGCCAGCACCGCACCCAAAGAACTTCCCGAGGACACACCCAAGGTAAACGGGTCGGCCAGCGGGTTGCGCAGCAGCGCTTGAAAGGCGACGCCGGCGACCGACAGACCTGCCCCCGCCAGGGCCGCGGCCAAGACGCGGGGAATGCGGCCGTACAAAAGCACGCGGGCCGCCGGGCTGTGCTGCCACGACGACCCGTTCGCGCGTGCATCCAGCAGGCCGCGCAGCACGCTGATATCCGACGAGCCAAACAGCGGCGCCGCCGCCAAGACAGCGATGAGCAAGAGCGCGCTCAACAGCAGAAGACGACGAAAGCGCTGGCTGCTGGGGGCCACAAATGGCGTGGGCGTGGCGCCGCTCATGTCGGGATCACGTAGGGCACGCCGCTGGGCAAGGTGCCAATGTGAAGCTGCACGCCCAGAAGCGGCCCGGCCTGTTCCAGCACCTGCAGCGTCGGGCCAGACAGGCGAAGCTGGCCTTCATGAATCAAAAGCGCGCGGTGGGCAAAGCGGCTGGCCAGGTTCAGGTCGTGCGTGGCAAACAGCAGCGCCTTGCCGCGAGCGCAGATGCCATCCATGGCCCGCCCCAGCGACAGCGCATGCGCTGGATCCAGCCCCGCCGTCGGTTCGTCCAAAAGGATCAGCGGCGTGTCCTGCGCCAAGGCTTGCGACAGCAGCACGCGTCGCCGCTCGCCTCCAGAAAGCTGGTTGAAGGCGCGATCGCGCAGAGCCGTCACGTCGGTCGCCTGCATCGCGGCTTCGGCCGCGCGCAGGTCGTCGGCGCTTTCAAACGGCGTGCGCGACCGGGCATAGCGGCCCATCAAGACCACTTCCAAGGCGGTAAAGGGAAAGACGTGCGTGCACTCTTGCGGCAGGTAGGCGACCGATCGCGCGATCGACGTTCGGCTCTGTCCGCCAAGCTCGGTGCCGTCGATGGCGATGCGACCGCTTTGGGCTTTGAGCAGGCCGGCGCACAGCTTCAACAAGGTCGACTTGCCGGCGCCGTTTTCGCCCAGGATGCAGATCGATTCGCCGCTGTCGACGGCCAAGGAAAGCTGGCGCAGCACCGCCTTGCTGCCGTAGTGGAAGCTGACGGATTCAAGCTGCAGCAGCCTTTGGCCGTTTGCCTGGGGGGGCGCTGCTGTCGACGGGGGACGCGCCATCTGCGGCGCACTATATCAAAAGCCCGGCGCCCGGGGCGGGCACTGCGAAAGGTCGCAGACGAAACTCGGCGGGCTTGGCGGTACACTGATCGCGCGCTGCGCAGGACGCCGCTTGCAGAGGTCTCCCCATGACGATGACGACGACGACATCTCGATTGCCCCCGGGTCCGCTAACCACGCCATGGCATGTGCTGCAGGCGATGTTCGATCCCGACGCTGCGCTTTTGAAGATGGTGCGTCGCTATGGCGACCCGGTGACCGACCGATCAGCCGGCAAGCCGCTGGTCTTTAGCTGCACGCCCGAGGGCGCCAAGCAGATCCTGACCGCCGATCCAGATACCTTTGCCGTCCCCGATCCGGAATTTCTAACGCCGGTGCTGGGCGAGCACTCGGTGCTGTTTCTGGTCGGCGACCGCCATCGGGCCGAGCGCAAGCTGATCAATCCGCACTTTCACGGCGACCGCATGCGGGCCTATGGCGAAGCCGTGCATGAAGTGGCCGAGCGCCACATCGCGGCCTGGCGAATCGGCGAGACCTGGCGAGCCCTGGAGCAGATGCAGTCGATCTCGCTGGAGGTCATCATCCGCGCGGTGTTTGGCGTCGACCGCGCCCGCGTACCGGAATTCCGCACGGCGATCATCGACTGGGTCAGCGCGTTTTCGCCGCTGTTTGTCTTTTTCCCAGGGCTGCGCCGCGACTTTATGGGCCATGGGCCGTGGCATCGCTTGCAGCGCGCTCGCGCCGTCATCGACCGCATGCTGGATGAAGAGATCGCAAGCCGTCGCCGAATCGCGTCGACCGGCGGGCAGACCGGCGCCGACATCCTGTCGCGCTTGATTGCCGCCCGCTACGAAGACGGCAGCGCCATGACCGATGCCCAGCTACGCGACGAGCTAATGACGCTGCTGTTCGCCGGGCACGAAACGACCGCGATCTCGCTGTCCTGGGCCCTGTACTACCTGCTGTCGGATCCTGGCCTTGCCGCCCGCGCGCGGGCTGAGGTAGACGCCTTGGGGCCGACGCCGCATCCCGACGCCATCGTGCAGCTACCCTTCCTGTCTGCCGTCTGCAGCGAAACCCTGCGCCTGCATCCCGTCGTGCCGATCCTGCCGCCGCGTCGCTTGCAGCGTCCGTTCCAGTTCATGGGCTATGAGCTTCCGCCCGATGTCATGGTCAGCATTGGTACGCTGCGTCTGCACAAGCGCGAAGACCTGTATCCGAATCCCTATGCCTTTGTGCCAGACCGCTTTATCAATCACACGTTTTCTGCCTTCGAATACATGCCGTTTGGCGGCGGCGTGCGGCGCTGCATCGGCGCGTCGTTTGCGCTGTACGAGATGAAGATCGTCCTTGGCACCATCCTGCGGACGACGCAGCTTGCGCTGGCCACCGACAAGCCGGTGCGCGACCAGCGACGCAACGCGGTCCTGGGACCGTCGAACAACCTGCAGCTTCTGCTGGCCGCCCGTCGCTGAAAACGGGCGCCACCAAGACCGCGTTCCCCGCAGGCCGGCCTTTTGATAGGGCCCCATTCTCGGATAATGAAATAAACAGAAGAAATCTGCATTAAATTGGTCTTGAAGATCGTGGTTTATATTTTCTGTGATTTTGTATTTATTGATAACTGATCGGTATTCGCTTCTTCCCACCCCCAACGAACCAGTCGAGGAACCCCGCGATGAAGGTGATTGTGTTTGGTGCGACCGGAATGATTGGCCAAGGCGTGCTGCGCGAGTGCCTGTTGGCCAGCGACGTCGAACAGGTGCTGACCGTCGGGCGCAAGGCCACCGGGCAGACGCACGAAAAGCTGCGCGAGCTTGAACACGCCGACCTGTACAACTTTTCGACGGTGAAGGGGCAGCTTGCCGGCTATGAC
>JAYRFD010000479.1:0-2215 GCA_041908565.1 Polyangia bacterium
GCAAGCGCCGCCGGCTGGGATCGACCGCTGGCGAGATCGCCTGTGATGAAGAGCTGTTCGAGAGGCTGCGCGTCCTGCGCAAGAGCCTGGCCGACAAAAAAGGCGTGCCGCCGTACATCGTGTTTGGCGACGCCACGCTGCGCTTGATGGCGCTGCACAAGCCACGGGATGCGGCGGCTCTGCTTTCGATCTCGGGCGTTGGCGATCGCAAGCTGGCCGACTACGGACAGGACTTCCTGCGCACCATTGCCGATCACGCCGAAGGTCGGGCCCTGCCCGTCGATTCCGAAGCGCATGGCAGCCCCTGAACACGAATACGACGCGCCGCTGCGTATGGACCGCGTGGGGGGGGCGCTGCGGCAGGGCCTGCGGACCCTGTCTTTCGTCTTGCATCAGACGGTATGGCAGCCGCTTGCACACGGGGCAGCCCGTCGAGCCATGCCCTGCGTTGCCATCGCCGCCGGGGTGGTCTGGTTGTCGCGTCCGGGATCGGCGTTCGGCGCGGCCCTCTGTTTCGCGCTGTTTGCGGGCCTGAGCTTCGTCGCGCTGGCTTTGGCCCGCGTCCCTGCGTTGGCGTCGGGCAGCAAGACACCCAAGCCGCTGAGCCTTCTTGTCGGTGGGTTGGTGCTGCTGGGCCTTTTGGCCCCCGCGCTGATTCTGCGCTTGGCCTTGATCCCGGCGGGCCTGCCCTACGGCCACTTTTGGGACGAACCGCAGGTGCTGGGCACCGCCCTGCGCATGTTCAAGACCCACGATCTGAACCCGCACTTCTTTGCCTATCCATCGGTCAGCATCAACCTGCAGTACCTGTGGATGCACGCGTCGTTTGCGCTGGTTCGCGCCGTCGGACAGGTGGCCGAACGCAGCGACCTTGTGACCGGCGACGAAGCGGGCTTCCCCTGGTACGTCAGCCACCCGCTTTTGTGGTACTTGGGGCGGCTTTTGCACGCCCTGCTGTCGTTGGCCTCGATCGTCCTTGTCTATCGCATCGCCCGGCAGCTTGCCGACGGAAAACGCCGATCCGGAGCGCTGCTTGCAGCCTGCCTGATGGTGCACAACCGCATGCTTGTCGAGCACTCAAGCTGCGGCACGGTCGATTCCGTCACGGCGTTCTTTGCGACGCTGTGGGCCTTTTTCCTGGTTCGCTTTGGCGCCGCCCCCAGCCTGCGTGGCGTCCTGGCGCTGGGCCTGTCGGCGGGGCTTTTGGCATCGTGCAAGTACAACGCTGGCGTTGTGCTATTCCCGACGCTGTGGGCCATCGCCACCTGGGCGCCCGCGCTGTCCTTGTCCCCGTCTGCGTCCGCGGATGCTTCGCGTCCACGAGCGTCGCGTGCGGCCTGGGCCGTGGCAACGCTCGGCCTGTTTGCGATCGGCTTCTTTCTGGGCTCGCCGGCGATGCTGCTGTCGCCGTGGTCGTTCTTGAGCGACATGATCTACGAATTCCGCCACTACGCCTATCTGGGACACGAGGGAGCCCAGATCGACTCGCGCCCCGCCAAATTGCTGCACGACTATCGCTTCTTCCTGACGGCCTTCCCAGTTCCCCACACCGTCGCTGCGCTGTGGATTTGGGTGCTGGTGCGCTGGCGCCAGCACCGCCAGCTTCGGACCGAGACCTTCCTGTTCGCCTTTCCGCTTCTGTACCTGGCGTTTATGGGCGTGATGAAGGTCACCTTTGTCCGCAACTTCGTCCTGGTCATGCCGTTTCTGTGCCTGTTCTGCGGGCATGTCGTCGATCACGCGGCGGGCTGGCTGAAAGATCGAACGACGCTGCGACACGTCTTTGCGTCCTGCGTCCTGGTCGTTTGTCTGGCCATCCTGTGGCCACGCTGGCAGCAGGCGTGGACGGCGCTGCCCGGTCTGCGGCTACGCGGGGATGACACGCGACGGACCGTCCTTGCCGCGCTGGCTCCGCGGGTGGCCGGCGCCCACGTCGCGATCCTGGCCGAGCTTCGCGTCCATCCCGAAGACCTGGCCCGCCTGCAGCCCCGGCCCGAAGCTGCGAGCCCATTTATCCCGGCCGCAGCCGGTGTCCACATCGTGCCGTTGTCGCAGCTAAGCGAAGCCGGCCTGCGCCAGCAGGGGGTTCGTTACCTGCTGACGGGCGTGGTCGACGGACTGGCCACGGCGGCTGCCCGCGCTGAAAACCAGCGCTTGCAGATGGAGTGTCGGGGCGAGGCGCTCAGCGACGGCTTTGTCCTGCGTCCCGAGACGC
>JAYRFD010000480.1:0-4751 GCA_041908565.1 Polyangia bacterium
CGAAGCGGGTCGGCGCTATCGCCTGCCGGTGTATGTCCTGGAAAACGGCACGGCCGACGCCGCCAGCGACGATCAGCTGCGACAGCGCCTGCTGGTCGAGCACGTCTACGAGATGTGGCACGCCCGTCGCGATGGCACCGATGTGCGGGGATATTTCCACTGGTCTCTGTTCGACAACTTCGAATGGGCCGAGGGCTTTGAGGCGCGCTTTGGCCTGGTGGCCATCGACTATCGCGACGGCTTTCGCCGCAGTCCGCGTCCCAGCGCCGCGCTGTACAGCCGCATCATCGAACAGCGAGGCTTGGACGCCGATCTGGTGGACGCCTGGCTTTCGTCGTCCGGATCGAAGGGCTAGTCGGGCGGGTTGTGCCTGCGGCCTCGGTTCGGCGCAGGGGGCCGTGATATCCTGGGAAGGACCTTCCCAGACGATGTCGTCGTCACGGTGGGTCCAGTCCGGCAGCAGCCCACATGTCCGAACAGCCCATGGAGCCCGTCAAGCCCACAGCCGGCACCGGCCAGATGAAGCGTCTGACCGGGCGCCCGGATCCGATGCTTGATCGCACGATCAGCAGCTATCGGATGGTGCGCAAGATCGGCCAAGGTGGCATGGGGGCGGTGTACGAAGCGAAGAACACCAGCGACGAAGCGCGTGTCGCGATCAAGGTGCTGCTGCGCAAGACCCTGGACGATCCGAACGCATCGCGCCGTTTCTTCAATGAAGCCAAAGCCATCAGCATGGTGTCGCATCCATGCCTGGTGAAGATCTTCGAATACGGCAACTGCCCGACGGAAGATGGCAGCGAAGGCGAAGCCTACATCGTCATGGAGTATCTGGACGGTGAGACGCTGCGGGCTCGGCTGGCCAAGCGCTATCTGGGCGGTAGCTGTCTGGGGCTGATGCGGCAGATGGCTTCGGCGTTGGCCGCCACGCACAAGCGGCGCATCGTCCACCGCGATCTGAAACCGGACAACATCATGCTGGTGCGTGATCCATCGGTAGCTGGCGGCGAGCGCGTGAAGATCCTGGACTTCGGGATCGCCAAGCTGCTGCCAGAAGCGGGGACGCCGGAAGCCGCGGCGGACATGTCCGATTCGACGCAGCCCGATCTGGGTGTGCCGGGGATGGCGCGGACCGTCAAGACGCGCACGGGCATGCCCATCGGCACGCCGGCGTACATGTCTCCCGAACAGTGCCGGGCTTCGGCCCCCCCCGACGAGAAAACCGATGTGTACTCGATCGGCGTGATCTTCTACGAGATGCTGTACGGCGAGCCGCCGTTTAACTCGGACTCGGCGGGAGAGATGTACGCGCTGCAGATGTTCGGCACGCCACCGCCGCTGGATCAGCGGGCACCGGGCGTCAACCCGCAGCTTGTCGCGCTGATCCACCGCATGCTGGACAAAAAGCCCAGCGAGCGGCCGAGCATGGAAGATCTGCTTCGCGAGCTTGAGCGCATCGCAGACTCCGGCAAAGTCGACGGGCCGATCGACCTGCGACCCAGCGAGCACACCGCCGGTACGCCGCTGGATCAGTCGGTCAGCTCGGGCGTGCTGCGCGATCAGGTGAACGAGCGCGTGCGGGCCACCGACAAGCTGGCCCTGGTGCATGCGCCGACCTTGCCGCAGCAGACGACAGGTGTCGGCAGCTTGGGCGAACAAGTCGCGGTCGGGCGTCGGTCGTGGCGCAGCGTGGCAGCGCTTTCGGCCGGGGCTGTTGTGGTGCTGCTGGCTGGGGGCGTTGGCTGGGTGCTCAGGCGTCCAAATCCACCCACACCGGTGGCAGTGGTGACGCCGCCGACGCCGGTTCCTGTTGCTGCGCCGCCGCCAACAACCCCGGCACCGGTTCCTGCTGCCCCGGCTCCGGCTCCGCCTCCGTCGGTGGACGGCGACGAAGACCCAGACGCAGGAAAGAGCGCAGGCAAAGGCAAGAGCACCGCGAAGAACAGTCGCAAGTCGGTCAAGAAGCCTGCCAAGGCTCCCAAGAAGGACAAGCTCAAGATCGACCTGTGGAAGTAGCGCGCGATCGGAGCGCGGCTCGCGTGATGGTGCGGTTGGCGTGATGGTGCGGTTGGCGTGATGGTGCGGCTCGTGTGACAGCGGGCCTGCGTCGTAGATGTCCGGGCGTTCGCTAACGGACGGGTTGCTGGATGACGTGCACGGTGCGCGTGGGGAATGCGACCTGCGCGCCTTGGGCTTCCAGGATGCGCAGCACGTCGATCAGGATGCTGTGCCGAAGTTCCAAGAAGCGGTCCCAATCGGACTCTTGAAACCAGGCCATGATCTCGATGTCCAGCGACGAGCTACCCAGCGCGCTGAAGTGACAACGAAACGGCTGTCCTTCCCACAGGCGGGGATGGTCTTTCAGATACTGCGACAGCGCGCTGCGCAAGCGGTCCATGCGATCCGCGTTCAGGTCGTACGTGACGCCCAGGACCAAGTGCAGGCGCATGTGATCACGAGCGGCCAGGGACTCGATGACCATCTCGGCCAGCTTGCCGTTGGGGATGGTCATCAGGCTGCGATCCAGCGTGCGGATCGTCGTCGATCGCAGGCCGATGTGTTCCACCCAGCCCTGGCGTCCATCGATCATGACCAAGTCGCCCAAGCGCATGGGCTGATCCAGCGACATCATCAGGCCGCCGAACAGGTGCTCGACGGTTTTTTGCGCGGCCAGTGCAACCGCCAAGCCGCCGATGCCTAGACCTGCGACCAAGCTGGTGACGGGATAGCCAAGCTCTTGCAGCGCCATGATTAGGGCAATGGCCAACACCGTGATCTCGGCGACGCGATAGCCCAGCGGAATGATGCCCAGGGCCGATGGGTGGTTCTTCAGCCAGGTCGATTCGCGGATCAGCTTGACGACCACGTCGACGAACTTCCACACCGCCCAGAACATGCCCAGGAAGACACCGACGCGGGCCAGCTTGGTCATGAAGCGCTCGGCCTGTGCGGTGATCAGAAGATAGGGCATCACCCAGCCCAAAAGCAGGCTGGCCACAATCAGGCGCATCGGCTGGCGCAGCGACGTGACCAGCAGATCATCCCAGTGGGCGCTAGTCCTTCGAGCCAGCGGCATCAGGACCCAGTGCATCAGCATCGAGATCACAAAGCCAAAGGCGATGCTGATGATCAGGAAGGCGGGCAGGGCCAGCCATTCCCACACCAGAAGTCCGCCGGGACCCAAGCGCAGCAGCTTGCTGGGTAAGCGCTCGCGCAGGCTGAGATCCGACAGGCTCTGATACCACAGCAGGGACCGCATGGCCGTGCCGTCGGTGAACTTCCAGATCAGCTGGACCGGAGCGCTTGGGTCTTGCGCGTCGGCGACCTCCAAGCGGCGCATGCGCACGGGCTCTAGCGCGCGTCGACCGGGGACGCGTCCGATCTCTTCTTTTTCTGGAGGCAGGCCGTCGTTCAGGTTGCCGCTGGGCAGATCCGGAACCTTGCTCAGCCACTGGCTGTCGGCGCTGATCTGCGCATCCAAGACCGCTGCCAGCTTCTTCGCAAGCTCGTCGGCGCGGGGGGCGTTTTCGGGCCGCAGGTACAGGTCGCGACCGGCATCGCTGAAGCGACCTTCGTGGGCCGCATCCAAGAAGCGCTCGATCGCGCGACGCGGCGTATCCGGCTCTGGACCGTCGGTGAATTCGACCTCGTGCGTGTTGCTGTGGGCCGGCGGAGCGTGCAGCAGCAGGGCCGCCAGCAGCCCGATGAAGACGCAAGAATGCGCCCGGCCCAGCCCCATGCGGGGCCGTCTGCAAAGCCAGCGAACGCGTCGTTCCTGCATCGTGTGCCTCTTACTTGGCTGGAGCACCCATCTTGAACCCGGGGGCGGCGCCGAACGACTCCACCACTTCGATCAGGCTCAAAAGCAGGCTGTGCCGCGCATCCAAGAACTGATCTTGGTCGCTGGTGTCGATCCAGCAGGTGATGTCGATGGTGGCCGCGCTGTCGCTGAGGTTGGTGTAGTGGACGCGGATGCGCTCGCGATGGACCAGCGGGTGCTTGCCGACGCAGGTCAGCAGGGCATCGCGAAGCTCTCGCAGGCCCTGGGCCTTCAGCGTGTACTGCACATTCAACGACAGGTTCACGCGGATGCGATCGCGGGCGGCCAGCGTTTCGATCTGCATGTCCGACAGCTTGCCGTTGGGGATGGTGACCAGGCTGCGATCTTGGGTGCGGATGCGCGTGCTGCGCAGACCGATCTGCTCGACGGTGCCCTGCACATCCGCGATCTTCACCAGATCGCCGACGCGCATCGGCTGATCCAGGCTTAGCGTCATGCCGCCCAGCAGATGTTCCAGCGTGTTCTTGGCGGCCAAGGCCACCGCCAAGCCACCCAGTCCCAAGCTGGCCAGCACGCCGGTGACGGAATAGCCAAGCTCTTGCAGACACCACAGCGCGGCGGCCGACCAGATGCCGACCTCGGTCATGCGATGCACAAGCGGCATGACGCCGACCAGCGTCGGGCGCGCTTTCAGCCATTCGGACTGTTGGATGCGGCCCGAAAGGACTTCGGCCACGCGCCACAGCCCGAACATGAAGCCGACGATCAGGCCGACGTTGCAGGTGGCGCGGACGTTTTCTTCGGCGCCGGCCGTCAGGTACAGCATCTGCGTCAAAAGGCGCATCAGAAGCGCGACGCTTAGCACGCGCAGTGGGCCCAGCTGTCGTTCGACGATGGCGCCACCCAGCTCGCTTCGCCAGCTAAGGCGCAGGGCCAGGCGCAGGATGCGCGCCAAGAAGAAGCCAAACAG
>JAYRFD010000481.1:0-2492 GCA_041908565.1 Polyangia bacterium
GATCGACGTGCTGATCGCGCGCACTGCCGTCGCCAATGCCGAGCTGGGCTTGGTGCAGGCCGACAACAATGTATGGATCGCGCGCACGCAGCTATTGGAAGCCCTTGGCATCCAGCGCGACGACACGGCAGGCCACGCAGCCGCAGCGGGTGCCGCGGGCTCTCCCGCAAGCCCTGCGGGGGGTGCCCAGACCGAGCCATGGCTCCTGCGTCCGCTGCAGGGGGCGGCCAGTCCACCGCTTCCGCAAGAGTCCGAAGATCCGCAGGTCGATTCGCTGCTGGAAGGGGCCCTGCAGAACCGCCCCGACTACCAAGCCCAGCGCGAGCGGGTTCGCCAAGCCGAAGCCACGGTGCAGGCGCTGCGCGGCGACTACCTGCCGCAGCTTTCCCTGGGCATAAACAGTCAGGCCAGCGGCGTCCTTTCCGACCGCCCGGTCAATACGGTCAACGGCAACACGGGCATGGCCGTGCCGACCCAAGGCCAGCCCAACTTCACGCTGACCGGCACGCTGTCCTTGTCGTGGCCCGCGCTGTCGGGCCTGGCCACGGTGTATGGCCTGCGGGAAGCGCACGCCAACCTGCAGGCGGCGCGCGCGTCGCTGGATGCTCTGCGGCTGTCGCTGCGCAGCCAGCTTCTGGCGGCGCTGTACCAGCTTCGCGCAGGGGTGCGCAGCGTGCAGGCGGCCAAGGCCCTGGCCATGCAAGCCGAGCGACAGCTGGAAATGGCCCGCGGCCGCTACCAAGCCGGGGTCGGCAACGCCATCGAGCTAGGCGATGCAGCCGTCACCGCGGCCACCGCCCAAGGCCAGCGCGTGCAGGCGGAATACACCCTGTATGCGGCCCGCGCCACCTTGCTGTGGCACTTGGGTCAGCTGGTCCCGCCTCTGCGCAGCATGCCGAACGAGTCGCGTCCCTAGCGCCAGCCGCCCGCGTATCGATTCGAAGCGCCGCCGGGTGGGCAAGGAATCCCAGCGCGTGCCGTGCGATACGGGAGCCGCGTACATGGGACACTGCTTAGCGTTCCGCTGCGTATTTCCCCGTCGCTGCGCTGGGTTCACGACCTCCGATTCTGATCGGAGGTCTACATCGGAAGAAATCTGAACAATCCGTCATGACTTCCACACGCCGGCGCCTGTCTGCCCCACAGTCCGCAAGGCCCTTGCCCTGCCTCGCCGCCTTGCCCTGCCCTTAGAAGATCCTTACAGAACAGATGAAGCTGTGGGTGCACTTGCTGGGGCGTACTGCACGGCAGGGGCCCGCCCCAACTTCGTTGTGGGCCCGACGGGCGCAGACTCCTTTTTCGATCCGTTGCACGTCTCGAAAAAAGAGTCTGCTTTTGCCCCAGCCTCTGTGCTTCTTGCCGGCAGAATGGATTGGGGAACATCTTGCTCAGCGAAGCAGGCGGAAGAAGCGTCTGCTTTTGCCCCAGCCTCTGTGCGTCTCGATCGCCGAATGGATTGGGGGACGCTGGGCTTAGCGAAGGACGACGGTGCCGGGGATGCGGGTCATGTCGGGGGGTGGCTTGTCCGTCGCGTAATAGATCGCCACGCCGGTCGCGGCGACGGCTGCCACACCGGCCCCGATGCCGGCCCACACGTACCAGCGCTTGTACCAGGGGGTCTGGACGGCTTCGCGCTGCAGACGCGCCTCGACTTCGACCACGGTGTCGGGCATGACGGTCACAGCGGCCTGGAACGGCAGGAAGCGCGGCTTTTCGATCAGCAGGCGATAGTTGCCCGGGGCCAGCACCGAAAGCGGCTCGGACAGCGGCGTCTGGCCCTTGGGCTTGGCGTTGACATAGACCTGCGCGCCGGCTCCTTCGGCGTCGGTGGCGATGCGAATCTGGCCATAGCGCTTGAAGGCCTCGGGGGGGTATAGCTGCTGCAGCCAGCCAAGCAGGCGCGTCTCGTCGACGCCCTGGCCGTTCGACAGCGAGTCGGCATAGCGAGCGACGACGCGCTTTTCCGCCACGTCGATGCGCTGCAGCGCCAGCACCACATCGCCCAACTGACTGACGGCCAAAAGAAGGACTTCCTTGGCGTGTAGTTTTTCTCCGACCCCGGTAAGACAGCGGGTCTCGCCATCGCAGCGCGCCACATCGGCGTCGACTTGCGGGCCCAGGCGCCTTCGGGCTTCGACCAGGTTGATGACCGAAAGCGACGTGTTCTGCTGCAGCGCCGCGGTCAGGCGGTCGACCAAATCGGCCAGCTGCTTGACATCGTTTCGGTATTCGAACAGCGCCACCGCATCGCCCGAGGCGGCCGGCGCAGCCGATGCAAGCTGGGCGACTCGCAGCGAGCCCATGGGCGGAACCCCATCGCGCGATCCGCGTGCGCCCGCCCGCGACGAGTCTTTGGCCACCGGGGTCGATCCGGTCGCCGGTGTGTGCCGACCCCGTTCAGCGCACGCAGACTGCGGCACCGCTGCCAGCAGACAAAGCGCAACCGCGCCAGCCAAAGCGGGTGCAAGGGCGCGTCGTTGCACGACAAAAGA
>JAYRFD010000482.1:0-5371 GCA_041908565.1 Polyangia bacterium
CATCACCAGCGACGATCCAATGACCGCGGTCGCGACGGTCACGCTGAACTGCAACGGCGTCGTGGCCAACTTCGACATGAGCCCGCTGAAGGTCGACTTCATGCCGGCTCAGCAGACTGGCCAGTGCTCTGCCGCGACCGAGGTCGTCATCAAGAACAGCGGCACCGACGCCCTGCGCGTTCTGTCGATCGGTTTTATGGGCGCCAACGCGGCTTCGTTTTCGCAGCCGTACACCAGCGGTCGCTTTGTCCCCGGCACCAATGGTCAGCTGAGCATCCCGGTGAAGTTCTGTCCCAAGGACATCGGCATGCAGACGGCCGATCTGGTGATCACCACCGATTACATGGCTGGCCACGTCGCCAAGGTGCCGCTGACCGGCATCGCCACCGGCCCCAAGATCGTGGCCACGCCGGGCACCATCGACTTCGGTCCGATCTATCTGCGCGCGACGTCTCCGACGCAGACCATCGAACTGAAGAACGAGGGCGACCAGCCGCTGATCTTCGGTAAGAGCACGCTGACGCCAGCGGCGGCCATGGGTCCGTTCAAGGTCCTGGCCTTCCCAGCTGAAGGCACCAAGCTGAACAAGGGAGATCCACCGCTGAAGATCGAGGTGTCGGTCACGCCGCAGATGGCGCAGCAGTACAACGGCGAAATCGCCATCGGCATCAACGATCTGGTGCAGGGTGGCACGCTGAAGATCCCGCTGTCGGCCGTCGGCACGCAGGCGGAAATCAGCGTCTCGCCCAAGATGCTGACCTTCCAGCAGACGACGGTGGGCCTGCGCAGCACGCCGCAGATCGTGACGGTGACCAACACCGGCAAGGCGCCGCTGACCAACATCGACATCAAGATCATCAACACCAACTACGCGGACTTCCACGCGGACCTCAGCGCGGTGCCGATGATGCCGCTGCCGGCGGGCCAGAAGTTTGAAATCCCCGTCGAGCTACGCCCGCAGTCGGCCGGTGCCAAGACGGCCATCCTGGTGATCAGCGCCGCGGGTCTGATGTCTCCAGAGCAGGTTAAGCTCGACGGCAGCGCCAAGCAGCTGGTCCTGACCTGTTCGCCCGACGAGAAGAACTTCGGCACGGTCCCGGCGGGTCAGACCAAGACGGAAAAGATCACCTGCCGCAACAGCGACAGCAACGACATCAACTTCGTGGCTGCGGTCACCGACTTCGTCGATGAATGGCAGATCGCACCGACTGAAGGCACCATCCCGGCCGCGCAGGGCAGCGAAGACGGCCTGATCTCGCTGCAGGTGACGTTCGCGCCAACCGGCCAAGGGGAACGCACGACGCAGCTTATCCTGCGCACCAAGGAAGGGCTGTCGCTTGCGACCATCAGCCTCGACGGCAAGGGCGGTGTCATGCCCAAGGACAAGATGATGATGCAGGGCTGCGCGTACAGCGCGACGTCGGCGAACAGCCGCTCGTTGGGCTCGCTGTTTGCGGTGGCCCTGGCGGCCTGCGCGCTGCTCTTGCGCCGTCGCCGCATCGCTCTTTAGTCCGCCAAAGCGGTAGCGGGCACACAACGCTCGCTGCCGCCGGCTTCCGCCCCACCCTGCCCTCTCGCCTCGCCTCGAATCACAGTCGCAAGACCCCAGCAGAAACGACCAACGACGGCCCCACGCACGTTGGGCAGGTCGTTACACATTCCCCTTGCAGCTAAGTCCCTGCCCCGTCGGCAGTCCCGGAGGCGACAGCAGCACGCGCCCCGCCGGCAGCGCCGTCGATCCATCGGGCACCAGCGCCGGTTCATCCGCCGACTGCGGATCGTTGGGATCGCTCTTTTGCACCAGGCCTTGGACAAACCAGCACAGGGTCCGCCATTCCTGCTGCTTGTTCGGATCGTCGGGGTCGTAACGAATCGACTGACCGGCCGGCAGATCGGCGCGCTGTCCGGTGGTGCGAATCGGTCCGGCGAACACGGCGCTGGGCCCCGCGTTGACCGTGCTCTGAATCGCGACGGCCAGGGCCGCCGGATCGCCCAGCTCTGGCGTCAGCTCAAACCCGGCAACCGACAGAGCGGCGTTGCTGGACAGCGGCTCGACGATGTTGCTGGCCTGCCAAGTCTGGCTGTGGATGTCGTCCAGGATGCGGCTGTACAGAGGCCCCCAGTTCCAATAGGCAGAACCCAGGCAGCCGCGATACGCCGCGCCGCGCGTGCCGCCGGGCCCCTGCGTGTAACAGGCATAGCGGTTGTCGTTGCCCAGCGAAAAGACACCAGAGATCAGGCCCTTACCCAGCCACTCGTGAACCTTCTGCACGGGACGCTGGTTGTCGGCTTGGTGGGCGATCACCTCGGCGCCCGCTTCGATGAGCTGCGCGGTCAGAAGCTCTTCGCCGTACAGGTCCTGGGCGGTGGGCATGAACGACGCCTTGTACGAAAAGGTTGGCTGCGCGTTGTAGTCGAACCAGAAGCCCAGCCAGCGCACCTCGACGATGCTGCCGGGCTTGACGCTCTGCGCGCCGCGCACGAACGCGTTGATGTGCCGGACGACTTCGGGCGTGATGAACGAACCGATAAAGCCCAAGCGAGGGCTTGCGGCGCTGGCCTTCAGCGCCGACGTGCGACCCGCGACATACCAGGCCTGTTCCATGTATCCGAAGTACGAACCGACGTTGGGCGGCTGCACTTCAAAGCCGGCGCAGGTCAGAAAGCGCACCGGGCGGTCGGCGTACGTTCGAGCCACCCGCAGGATGGCGTCGCGGTGACTAAACGAGTTGGCGATGATCAGCTGGGCTCCGCCGTCGACGGCGGTCGCGACCTCGGTGGCGATGGCTTCGGGGAAGACCAGATCCTTGTACCCAAAGGCGATGCCGTTGGGGCTGCCCTGCGGTCCACCGCGCAGATAGCCAAGCTGCTTTTGCGCCGCCAGCAGACCTTCGTGGTGCGTCAGGCTCCAGCCTTCTTGCGCTGTGCCGACGCCGATATAAAAGGCCGTGACGGATAGCGGCAGATGACACTGCCCACCGCGTCCGCTGCCCGTGTCGGCAGGCAAGCACAAGGCCGGCTTGGGGCAGTCCAAATCGACGCTGCAGCGACGTGAACACAGGCCGTCGAAGCAGCTAGAGGCATGACAGTCCGCATCACTTTGGCAGCGCGAGCCAATGCCGCCCCGCAGGTCGCCGCCGGTAAGCGCCGTGCAACCCGCAAGCAGCGACATTGCGACCAGCCAGCGTTTCTCTACGGATCCAGTCCCCCGAAGCAAGCCCATGCCCAGCGTGCGCATGGTGTCATTGTCGCCGCCCGACGCACCCGACAGCAAGCATCGGTCCGGTGTTCTTGCGCGCGCGACCGGACGTGAGTCACAAGGCAGGCCAGCGCGTCATCTGGGCCAGGCACAACAGCGCCGCGCCCATCGAAGCGCGCTCGCCAGGCCCATCGGCGACCAGGGTCTGCTTAGGTGACCGACGACGAAAGCTCTGCCGCGGCGGCCACGGGAAGCGGCGACGACGCAGACGGAGCCGTCGGATCCTGCGGCGGCTTGGCCTCGGGCCCGCCTTCGGGCGGCATCGCGGCCTTCAGACGGCGGTACTGAGTCATCAGCACCATCGCCGCGATCAGCGAGGTAGCGACCAGCAGCCCGAAGAATTCTGCGTGCGTCCACGCCTTCCAGAACCACTTGCCCGTACGGCCGGAAAACCAGTTGCCAAGCGACGTCGACAAGAACCACAGGCCCATCAGCATGGCGGTCATGCGGCGCGGCGCTAGCTTGGTGACCATCGACAGGCCCATCGGCGACACGAAAAGCTCGCCAATCGTGATCACGAAGTAGCAGCCAATCAGCCACCACATGCTGACGCGACCCGTGTTGCCACCCGCCATCGAAGCCAGGACCATCAGCGCGTACGCCGCGGCCGTCAGCAGCATACCGATGCCGATCTTGGCCGGGGTCGAAGGCTCTAGCCCGCGCTCGCGCAGGAAACCCATCAGCCAGACCAGGATCGGCGTCAACAGGATGATGAACACAGAGTTCGCAGCTTGGAAGTACTCGGGCGAGATCTCGCCGCGCATCCCGCCGAGGGAGAACTCACGAATCGTGTTGTCACGTGCCCAAATCGTCAACGTGCTGCCGTTCTGATGGAAAGCCATCCAGAAGGTCATGACGATGGCGCAGATGATGGCCAGCGCGACGATGCGCTGCTTTTCGACGGAGGGCGGGTCCGGGCGGTCTTCATACTCCGGCCCCAGCGGCACATCCAGCACCGCCGAAACGGACGAGCGCTGGTCGGCGATTTCAAGGTGCTTGCGGAACAGCGCGAAGATCACAAAGGACAGCGCCATGCCCACGCCGGCAGTCGCAAAGGCTTCGGTCCAGCCGAATGTCTTGCGCATGTAACCGCCCACCGGACCGGCCAGGCCGGCGCCGATGTTGATGCCCATGTAAAAGATGCTGAAGGCCGAATCCCGTCGCGAATCTCCCTGGGGATACAGGTTGCCAACCAGGGTCGAGATGTTGGGCTTGAACAGACCGTTGCCGATGACCAGCAAGAACAGCGACGCGTAAAACACCGTCATGTTCGGCCAGCCCAAAAGGACATAGCCCAGGCCCAGCAAGCTGGCGCCGGTCAGGACGGCTCGGCGATACCCGAACACCCGATCCGCGAAGATGCCGCCGACAAACGGGGTCAAGTACACGAAGAACATGTACCAGCCGTATGCCCCGAAGGCCTCTTCCTCGGTCCAGCCCAGCTTCTCGTTTAGGTACAGAGTGAAGAGGGCCAGCATCAAATAGAAGCCGAACCGCTCCCACATCTCAGTGAAGAAAAGAACGTAAAGCCCTTTCGGGTGACGAGAAGCCATCGCTAATTCCCACAATCCCGCAACCCGCTGTCGAGAGCAAGCACAAAGTGCGCCCGGCCGCAACGAGGGGATCACGTAGCTCGCATCGCTGCGAAAAACGGTGCTTAACCCCTCAACGCTGCAACTTCGCCGCGGTCTTCGTGTTATACGGCGCCCATGTCCGGCCACGCCAAGCAGCCAAGCAGCCCGACCACCGCGTCGGAAGGCGCAGCGGCGCAGGCCAAAGGACCGTCGCCCGCCGTCGATCGTCAAGCGTTGGCCGCCTTGGTTCGATCCACGCTGACAGCCATCGACAACAACTCGCCGCCGGTCCCGCCCCGCCAGCGTCCGCGGATCGCCGCGCGCTTTTCGCTGCCGCCGATCAAACCGGCGGTGCTGGCTGTGCGCACCATCGCCGATCTGCAGCCTGAACTAGCGGTCGCTCTGGGCATCAAACCGGAACAGCGCGCGGTCGGTTTCATCACCTGCACGTCCGATGATGCGCTGTACGTCGCGCTGGACGAAGGGACCAAGGCCGCGCGCGTCGATGTGGTCTATGCCAAGAGCTTCTATGCCGGCG
>JAYRFD010000483.1:0-4455 GCA_041908565.1 Polyangia bacterium
AGCGCTGGCCGCGCAGCGTCATCATCGTGCCGCCGCGACCGCTGGCAAGGGCTGGCGCGATGGTCTCAAGCCGCAGGCCAGAGACACAGGTCTGCGACATCGCATCGCAGACTTCGTCGATGCCGCAGCCGACGGACGAAGCGACGCAGTTGGCAGGATTGTCGCGACCGAAGGGACCCCACAGCGCTTCACAGCTGATGGATCCGATTGCGCCGCTCAAGGCCAGCAGGCGCCCCAGACGCAGGGACGCAGTTCCGACGAAGAAGGGCACTTCAGTCTCCTTTTTTCGGACTCTCGGACGCGCGCGTTCGTGGACCAGGCCAGGCCAAAAGCATCCCGCCCGTCACGGCAAGAGCCGCCCCCGTTCCGACGAGCACGCCACCAATGGCTGTGGTGTCATACAGGCGCGAACACGCCAAGACCGGAGGCATCTCTGCTTCGATGCAGCGACCCGATACCGAAAGTGCAGAGCCACCCAGCACAGCCAGGCCAGCGCCCACGGCCAGCGCCCCGATGCCCAGCCCGATTCGCCACGCCGGTCGAGGCCCACGCGATGGAGCAGGCGGCGCTGCTACGGCACCGGGCAAAGGCAGGGGAGAGAGCGCGACGCGTACCGCGGTCTCTTGCTCGGCGCGGATCTCGACCCGCCGCGGCTCGGCCCGGAAGCCTGGTTGCGTGATCTCGATGGCCAGCGGACCGACGAAGCGCTGCATGCGCAGCGGCGTGTGCCCGCGCAAGCGCCCCTCGATCTGAACCGCGGCCCCGCTTGGCACACTGTCGACTTGCAGCGTGCCCCGACCGCGAGCCCGTGCTTTCTGCAGCAGCGCAGGCAGCGCGGCGATGGGATCCAAGCCACTCGAATCTGCAGCCGCAGTTCCGCTTGCCGATAAGGTCTGCTGCGCGGCGATGTCATTCACGGGAACATCCAGGATCACGACGCGGATCGGACCGCTGTTCCCCGGGCTGGCGCTTGAATCCGACGAGATCAGCAGAGCCCATTCTGCCGCTTGTTCTTGCGCCAGACGCAGACCGCATTCTTCGTCGCAGCGATCGGGCGGCCGAGCCGAGCCAGGCAGGCTGGTCAGCGCCAGATCCTGATCGAACAGCACGCGGTTGATGCGACCCCGCAGGGCGTCCTGCGCCGCCCCTCTTTCGACATCGTTGGTCATGTGCAGAAAGACGCGCCCCAGGGTCCGCGCCGACAGCGCACCGGGGCCTTGGCGCAGCGCCACGATCTGGTCCGCGCGAAGCTCGATCGAATGTTCGGCGCGTTCGCCCTGCGGTGATTCCAGCACCAGCCGATGCGTCCCCGAAGCCAACAAGATCGGCAAGGGCAGCGGCAGCGATCCCAGCAGTCGATCGTCGACCTGCAGAAACCATCCGTCGGTCCCTGCAATCCATACTTCCGCGGCCCCTTTGCCGATCTGCGCGACGATGCGCTGCGCTTCGGCCTGCTTGTCCGCGCTGTTCTGAGCGGCCGAATCCGCCAGATACCGTCGCAGCAGATCCTGTGCGGTCAGGCTTTGGCCTTCGCTCCACGCGACGATGCCCAGCTGAAACAAGATGTCGGCGCTGGGCTGCAGGCGGTACGCCGAAGCCAGCGCGCGGTTGGCGGTCGCGAAGTCGCGCGAGGCCAGGGCCAGCACGGCGTCTCCGACCAGCTGAGCCGCGCGCACCTGCGGCGATGGCGGCGGCGCAGTCTTCACGCCGCGCGAAGGCCGGGCCTGCACCGACGCCATGCCGACCCAGCACAGCAAGCAGCACAGCAAACAGAACAGCCAGCCAGCTGCGATGGGCTTACGGCGTGACATTGCGCAAGACGCTGTAGAAGTCACCAGCCCCGCCGGGTCCGCGATGAATAAACAGCAGGTCCGGCTTCGAGTCACTGTCGAGCTGCATGATCATCATCACCGCGGGAAGGGATGGCAGGGGATAGGCCATGGAACGGGCGAAGCGCAGCGGCCCAATGCCGTGCAGAATGGCCAGCTCACCATTGCTGCCGTTGGAACTGAACAGCAGCACATCGGCCACGCCGTCGCTGTTCATGTCGTTGATCTCGATGGACGACAGGATCTTGGGACCGGGGATGTTCACGGGCTGGCCAAAGCTGTGATCGGCCGACTGCAGCACCAAGGCGGCGGGGATCGAAAGGCCGCTCAGCACCACCGCAAGATCGGCCAAGCCATCTGCGTTTGCGTTGCCAATCGAGACCGTGGTGGGGCTGGACGAAAACGTCTGGCTAAGCGTTTCGCGGAACGTGCCCTGACCGGTGCCAAGAAAGATGGGGAAGTACAGGTCTCGACCGTTGATCGCAACGGCATCCAGCGCCGCGTCGCCGTCGATGTCTTGCAGCAACATGCGTGCACTTGCACTAAAGGACTGATGGCTTAGCAGCGTGTCCTGGGATGCAGCGAAGGTGCCATCGCCTTTGCTGTGCCAGACCCGCAGGTTCAGATCGTCGAAGGCGATCAGATCCGCCTTGCCATCGCTGTCGACATCGCCCAGCGCGATGGCTCCCGGGGCGAGCTTGGTGACCACGGAAGCGGACGATGCGAACGTGCCGTCGACACTTCCAAGAGCGACTTCGATGGTGTTCGTCGGCCCGCTTTGGCTGACTGCGATGTCAGCGTTGCCATCGCCGTTGACGTCGCCCACACCCAAGCCATAGGCCCGTGATGCAAGTGCGGTCATGACCGGCGCGGCCAGCGTGCCATCGCCCTTGGCTATGAACGTAAAGACGTTCTGACTGTAGCCATCGGTCATCACCAGATCGGCGCGGCCATCGTGGTTCAGATCGACGCTGCGAACATGACGTGGCGTAAACGACAGCGAAAACGTCTGCGTCGGCCCCAAGCGCACGGGCTCGTAGTAGCGAAGCAGGCCGTCTTTGCGCACGGTCTGTCCGGCGGGATGAACCAGCTGGATCGACACGGGTCCTGCGCCGTTGCTTCGCGGCGGCACCACCACCGATAGGCTGCGATCCGAGATCAGCGTGACCGGCCCGGCGTCGACATCGCCGATGCGCACACGCAGATCAGAGCTGAAGCGCTGACCGCTGATCGTCAGCAGATCGCCACCGCTGGTTGGAACCGCAGGTGGGTCGACGCTTTCAAGAACGATCGCCGGCTCACACTCTCGGGTTTGCAGGTTGCAGGCCTGATCCGGAACAGAACAGATCGCAGAATTGACCACGCAGTTGCGGTCATTGTCGACGAAGAAACCACCGTACAGCGACTCGCAGCTGCACACAGACAAGGCCAGCCACGCAGCGCGGCCTAAGAGTGTTCGTCGCATGGTTATTGCCTCGATAGCGCGGCACGCACGGGGCGCCGTGGACCCGGGATGGCGATCAACACAACCCCTGCAACCGCCGCGGCTGCACCGGTCGCGACCAACGCGGTCCCCAAGGTAGACGTCTGATACAGCCGATCGCACTGGTTGGCGGGCGGCAGAACTTCATCAATGCAGCGACCATTCACATTCAAAGCACCGACGCCAAAACCCACCAAAGTTCCGCCGGCCAAAAGCGCCAGCGATCCGGTGACGATTCGCCACAGCGGTCGCGGCTGCCGTTCGATCGCAGCTGGCGTGGGTGGATTGGGCAGCGGCGACACGATCGCCGGGGGCGGCGGAGGCACGCGTTCCAGGTGCAGCTCAATCGCAGAGGTGGCGCCCTCTGCGACAACGCGCGTCACCTGCATCGGCTGGTAGCCATCGTGACGGGCCTGGATGCGAATCTCACCGGCAAAGACCGTGCGTTCGCTGCCGGCGGATGTCACCGGCACGTCGTTGATGCGTAGCTCGGCTGCCGCTGGTTCGATAAGCAAGCGAATGCGGGCACGCGCACGCGACAGGCCTTGCTGCGCCACACGATGAAGCACCTGCGACAGTTGATCGCCAAACGCAGTCGCGGTGCAAGCATCGCAGCGAGCCTCTTCGCGCGCCGCCACATCGCCGACCGTCGGATCAAACAAGGCGACACGCAGCAGCACATCGGCGGCTGGTGTCGGTTGCGCCGATCCCGACTGTCCGGACGGCCCCGCGTCGCTGCTTCCAGCGCTTGTCGAAGAAGCCAAGGCGGGCGCGGCCAGCGAGCCCCGAACCAGAAGGACATAGTCGGCCTGACTGCGCTGCGCGATCGCAGAAAGACAGGCCGGCTGTTCCTTGCAGTCCACAAGTGCGCTGTCTTCCGTCGGGGCCACAAGCGGAGCCAAGGACAGCCCGCGCAGACCGCCGTCGATCCAAGCCAACGCGTTCGATCCCGTCGGCAGCAAGCCTGGGGGCAGCTGCGCAGACACCAGAGCGTGCGGTAGCTGAGACAGCATCACGGCTCCGGCCTCGCGGTTGGCCCGCACTTCCATGCGGCGACCCGCACGCACCTGGATCTGCACACGCAGCGGCGTGCCTGCGCCGACAAATTCCACCTGATGCGATCCTTCCGCCAGCAGAAGTGGA
>JAYRFD010000484.1:0-12390 GCA_041908565.1 Polyangia bacterium
GAGCGGGTCGGCGGTCGCAAGACCATCGCCGTCGACCTGCGCATCATCGCGGCCACCAACTGCGATCTGGTCGCGATGGCTGAAGCCAAGACGTTTCGCAAGGACCTGTATTACCGCCTGAAAGTCGTCGAGCTAGAGCTGCCCACGCTGCGCGAGCGCGGCGCCGAAGACATCGAGCGCCTGGCCCTGCACTTTGCCGAGCTGTATGCGCGACGGCACAAAAAGCCCCTGCGCGGCCTGTCTGCCGAGGCGATTCGCCGGCTGCGCAGCCACAGCTGGCCCGGCAACATCCGCGAGCTTGAGCACTGCATCGAAAGCGCCGTGGCGCTGTGCGGTGGCGATCAGATCAGCGAGCACGATCTGCCGCTGCCCGTGGCCATTGCAACCGTGCGATCGGCCCCTGTCGCTGCAACATCGCCGCCGGTCAGCGCGCCGCAGACCTTGCCCGAGCCGCCGCCTCCCACGTCGCCCGATCGCGACTCATCTTCCGGCCCGGGTGCGCTGCCTTCGCCCACCAGCCCGAGCGCGAACCCCACTGCGCAGCCGACCGAAATCCCCGCCGGTGTGTTTTTGCCCGAGGGCCTGTCCTTGGAAGAGGTCGAAGCGCGCTATCTGGCGCACACCATCGATCGCTGCGGCGGCAACCGATCGGAAGCGGCGCGCATCCTGGGCATCGGTCGCAACACCTTGCTGCGCAAGCTCAAAGAGTCCGCTCCCCCTCGCGACTAGGCCGATCGCAGCGAGCCCAGGCGTGGCGTGTTGTGCGCGCCGGACAGGGCGGAAGGCGGCATGCGTCGGCGCGAACGGGGCACCGGGATCGGCCTTGCTGCGGTCGTGTGGCGCGGCTATTTGTCGACGGGCTGACCGGCGGCGATCCAGCCGTTGAGTCCGCCGTCGAGGTGAATGACGTTCTTGAAGCCAAGGCGGCTGAAGACGGCCAGCGACTGCGTGCTGCGGCCGCCGGCGGCGCAGTGGACGACATACGTCTTGCTGCGATCCAGCTTGGCTAGCTCGGTGGCGAAGCTGTCGGCCACGAAGTCGATGTTGGTGGCGCCGGGGATGTGGCCGCCGCTGAACTCGGCGGGCGTGCGCACGTCGACCAGCACGGTGTCTTTGCGACTGGCCAACAGGCGCGCGGCGCTGACGGCATCGATGTGACCAGGCTCGACCGATGGGCTGGCAGCGGTCGGGGCGGACGCGGCGGTCGGTGATGACGCAGCGGTCGCTGTGGGCGCCGGCGCGGTGGTTGGTAGGGCCGGCTCGGTCGGGGGGGATGCCCCACGAGGACAGCCAGACAGCCACAGCAGACCGACCAGGCCGAGCCCAGCGCGCGACAACGTCCAGAAAGCCAACGTGCGTGTCGAGATCATGGCCCGCAGCATAGCCAGGACGACCTGTGCGGTGTGCGTCAAAGCGCAGCGCCTTGGATCGGACGCGCGCGGACAACAAAGGGCATCGCGCGTCGTCCACGGGATGTGCCATCGGCTCCGCCACAACAAGCCGATGCTGCGACGCGGTGCGTCCATCAGCGCAGCGTTTCGCAAGACCTGGGCGCTTCCCGAACAGGGCCCTTGGTTTGCGAGTCCCCTTGCCGACCCCCGCCCACTCGTCGATAGTGCGCGACGCTTCCCAACCCCACATCGTTCGAGGATCCAAATGATCAATTCGTTGAATGCTCCATGGCGCTCTGGCCGCTTGTGCCGGTGGCTGCCTCTGTATGTCTGCAGTGTCCTTGCGGTTCTTGGGCTTTTGGCCTGCGGTGCTCCCAATGAGGTCGTCGATCCCGATGGCCCTCCGCCCAACGACCCGCCGTGTTCGTGCGAGACCGGCGCGCGGCGCTGCATCGGCAAGTCCGTGCAGGTCTGCGAGCAAGAGTCGGCGGGCTGTTCTTCCTGGGGCAGCGTCGTCGCCTGCCCCAGCGGTCTTTGCCAAGCCGGGGCCTGTGTGGGCGACTGCCAAGACAGCTGCCCAGCGGGCCTTTCGCGCTGTGGTCAGGACAGCAGCCGTGACATCTGTCGCGTCGGCGCAAGCGGCTGTCTGGAATGGGTCAAGCTGGACTGCCCCTCCGGTCAGTTCTGCGAGGCCGGCGAGTCGCAGTGCAAGCCGAACATCTCGTGCGAAGCCACCTGCCCCAAGGGCTACACCTGCCGACCGAACGGCGTGTGCGGTGGCGGCTCGTCCCAGGATCTGGTCCTGGATGTCCGGCCCGACAGCGCCCTTCGGGTCAATGTGTCGGGTCGCATCACGCTCAACGGCGCCGCCCCGCGCAACGGCCCGCTGTGCAGCGCGACGGCCAATCCCAGCGAAGCCAAAGCCGTCGTCCAGTTCACCAACAAGAAGACCGGTGCCACCGACGAGGCCGTGCTGCGCTGCAAGGACGCGCACTTCGACTGGAGCACCAAGCTGGTTCCCGGCGTCTACACCGTCTACGCACGAGGCCTGGATGGCCCCGACTTCAGCGACCTGCCCGAGCAGAGCTACGTGGCGGAAGGCCGCCTGGTCGTGACGACCGGCTTTGCGGACAAGGTGCTGGACCTAAAGACGCTGCCAGCGAGCGGTCGAATCACGCTCAACGGAGCCGCGCCGCGCAATAGCTCGATCTGCAGCGGAAGCATGAACCCGGACGCAGTGAAAGCGGTGGTGCAGTTTTACGAGAAGACGAACGGGTACACGTTCGAGGCGGGGCTGCGGTGCCGCGACGCGGTGTACGGATGGACGACGGTGCTGTACCCCGGAACGTACAGCGTGCGAGTGCGGGGACTGGACGAAGACCTGACGAACCTGCCGACGCAGAGCTATGTGGCGGAAGGCAGCCTGGTCGTGACGACCGGCTTTGCGGACAAGGTGCTGGACCTGAAGCTGATCCCCGTCGCCGGACGGGTGACGCTGCTGGGCATGGCCCCCAAGAACGGCGCGCAGTGCAGCAAGACCGAAAACCCAACGTGGGCCAAGGCGCGGGTCGTGCTGCATGAGCCCAGCCTGGGCTACCAGTTCGAAGCAAGGATGTTCTGCTTCGATGCCGACTATGGGTTCACAAGCTCGATCTATCCCGGCACCTACAGCGCCAGCGTGGTCGGCAGCGACGCCGACTTCACCAACCTGCCCGACGGCACCAGCCTGGTCATCCCCCGCCTGCAGATCCCGTAGCCAGCCCTCCGCTCGCACCCCCGCATCCCGCCAGGCCTTGCTAAGAACCGCCGCCGAAGCTGCCTGCTAGCGCTGCGGGCACAGCTGTTCGCGGACGGTGGGCGGGGGCGCTGGCTGCTGGCACGTGCCAGCGGCTGTCGTGGGCTGCGAGCAGAAGCCGCTTGCGCAGTGCGTGCTGTTGGTACACGGACTGTCCAGCGGCCGTGGTGTTCCGCACCGCAGGGTGCTCAGGCAGACCAAGCCGCTCTTGCTGTTGCACGAAGCCGCGATGTTTGGGTCGCACGTCTGGTCCAGCTCTCCCGAGGCGAGGCAGGTAAATGGCGAGCTGGTTGGACAGTAGCTGCCCGCGGTACACACGCTGTTTGAGCCGGGGTTGCATGCCTGGCCGATTTTCGCCAGCGGGCGGCAGTTCCCCGAACCGGTACACGTGATGCAGCATGTGTCGCTGTCCGAGATGCAGTACCCCAGCTGATTGGGGCAGCTCTGCGTCAGCGCTTTGCGAATCGTACAGGTGTTGTTAGAGCAGACGGAATCTGGGCCGCAGACCGGCAGGCTCATGTCGCAGGACGTGCCGGCGGCCGCCTTGGGCACAAGGACGTTGCTGCACGCGGTGCTGGGCAAAAGCGTGGTCACGACGGCGTCGCAGGACGTGTAGCGCGCCTTCAGAGCGGCCAGACAGTCGACGGCGGCCTGCTTGTCATAGGTCATTTGGCCGGCGGCGATGAAGTCCAGGGCGCGCGGCGTGGCCCGATAAAATCCAGCGTCCGCGCTGGGGCTGCAAAGCGTGCCGCAGCAGCGCAGGGTGGCCTCGCACGAAAGCTGGCTGGATAGCTTTAAGAAGTCGGTGTACGTCTCGGGCGTGGTCGTCGCCGGCTGGATGTCGCAGGCCAGGAACGCCGCGGTGGTGCAAATCAGGATGGCTCGCTTCATGGGGTCCTTCCAGACGGTGACGGCGTGGTCCGTGCGCGAGGCGTTGATTCGAACCCTGTATTAATTCTGGGTACGTTCAATGTGTATATTGAGTTCAATGCATAGATTGGGCATCAGCGGACAGGGTAATGGTACGTGTGATGATTCATTGTGTGGAAATCATGGCGATTTATCAGAATATTGCCAGCATGCCTAGATTGCCAAATAGGCTGATGCTGCCGATGCGATCGGTGCGCAGGCCAGACGAGCTGTCCTGGGCGGCAAAGAAGTGGTCGCCGGCGGCTCCCGTCGTCAGCGACAGCGCCAGCCGCGGCATCACAAAGGCGCGGATGCCCAGCCCGGCCTGATAGTTCACATGGAATGTCTGACTGGGTGTCTCGGACAACACGGTGATCGGCACGGCCGGATCGTGGGTGCGGCTGGTATTGGCTTGGCCCAGCCCGGCCTGCGCGGCCAGCACCAGCTCTAGCCGCCCGGCGGCGACGCGCCAAAGCGCAAGCTGCAGCCCCGGCGTGACCAGATAGGACGTTGTGGCGGTCGAGGTGGTGGAGCTGCCAGCGGGTGAGGTCAACTTCGTGTTGGCATCGAAGTAATCGAGCTCGAACCCAACGCTGATGATCAGGCGGCGGAACTTAAAGCCCAGCGCCAGAGAGCCGCCGATGCTGGTGGTCTGCGCGGTCGTCGTCGCGTCGATCTGTACGACGGGACGGCGGCTGCCCAAGCCCAGCAGCACGGCGAAGCCAGACTGCTTTTGACGCAGGACCGTGGCGCCGTAGCCTTCCGATGGCTCGTCGCCCGGCTGCGGTGGCGGTGGCGGTGGCGGCGGCGGCGGCGGCGTCAGTGCGGCCGGGGGCGGTTCGAACTCTGTTTCCGCCTGCTGCAAGTATTCCTGCGCCTTCTTCGTCAGCTCGGGATCCTCTTTGGAGTCGTCGCTGGCCAGATACTGGCGGTAGCTGGCAATCGCTTCGGCGAACCGTTCCAGCTTCTGCTGCGTGCGACCGATGTTGACAAGGAGCCACGATGCCGGCCGCATCGCATAGGCGTTCTGGTACAGCGTCAGAGCGGCTGCCAGCTGCCCCGACTTCGACAGCATGCGCGCGGTGTCGCTTAGCTCGGCGCACTTGGGCTCTGCCAAGCAGACGTCGGCCGTCGCAAGCTTCTGTTCGGTCTGCCCGGACTTCGGGTTGGCTTCGGCCTGTTGCAGATACTCTTGCGCCTTCTTCGAAAGCTCTGGATCGTCCTTGGCATCGGCGCTGGCCAGGTACTGGCGGTAGCTATGGATGGCGTCGGGAATGCGATACAGCTTTTGCTGCAGGCGCCCAATGTTGACCAGAAGCCACGCGGCCGGACGCTGGCGATAGGCGGTCTGATACAGAATCAGCGCCGCATCCAGCTGCCCGTCTTTCGACAGGTTGCGGGCGGCCTCGTTCAGCTCGGCGCACTTCGGATCGTTTAGGCAGAGGTCTTTGACCTGCGCCTGGACCGTGCTGGGAACGCTGCCGCACATAAGCGCGGCCCAAAGCGGGCCGATGCCCGCTCGCCAGCGCCGCTTGGGACGGTGACCCGCCGCTGGAGCAGCCTGTACAACACGCGGTTCCGGCCCCCGGATTGAATGCCCAGCGCGTTTCATGGAGCGATCCATTGAATCGGGGTTATTCGCATCGTCGTGTATCCATGAAACGTCTCGGTTGTTGCGAGAGCAGATACTAATTATATAAATAAAAGTGAAAAATGGCGTATGGCGGGGGCGCGTGGCGCCTAATCTTCGATTTGACGTCCGCCTTTGGTCAGCGAATTCTTGGTCGCCGCTTTGGCTTTCTTGCCCTTCGTGCCCGCTTTGGCGGCACCCTTGCCCGCCTTGGTACCTGCACCCTTTTGGGCCGCAGTGCTGTCGCCGTCGGAATCGGGCGGCGGCGGGTTGGGGGGCGCCGTCGGGGGTGCTTGGGGCTGTGCCGTGGCAGGGACAGAGGGAGTGGCGGGCTCTGGGTCCGCGCTGGCGGCCGGGTCTGGCATGACCACGGCGGGACGGGGACGTAGGCTGCGCAGGCCTACGACTCCGCCGA
This sequence comes from Polyangia bacterium, assembly GCA_041908565.1. Classification (GTDB taxonomy): domain Bacteria; phylum Myxococcota_A; class Polyangia; order Palsa-1104; family JAEUJZ01; genus JAEUJZ01. The sequence continues at coordinate 6,141 of JAYRFD010000484.1, forward strand.
TGACGAGGACCACGCCGCCAAGCAGCGCCAGGCCCAGGCTGCGTCCGCGCGCACGGCCGGAGCCGGCCTGTCCCGCCGCCGTGCCGGCGTTGGTCGGCAGCCCGGCAGCCCCGGCGGGCGGTAAAACGACAAGCGGCATGTTCGCCGTAGACCGGCGCGTGCTGGGCGGTGGGTATTGGGCGCTCAGCGCTTCGAGCTGCCCGGCGACTTCGCCCATGGTCGGCCGCTTGTCGCGATCCTTGGTCATCATCAGGTGCACAAGCGCGGTCACCGCTTCCGGCAGATCGGGCATGCGCGTGCGCAGAGGGGTCGGCTCCTCTGTGATGTGCTTGACCAGGATGTCGCCCTGCCCCTCGCCGGTGATCGGGCGGACGCCGCTGAGCATCTCGTACATCATGATGCCCAGCGCATAGACGTCGCTGCGCCCATCGACCTTGCCGGCGCCGCGGCACTGCTCGGGAGACATGTAATACGGCGTGCCCAGCAGCGAGTTGGTGCTGGTCTTGACGTGGCCCGGACCCACCCCGTCCGGAGTGTCATCGGCCAGCTTGGCAATGCCGAAATCCAGCAGCTTGGCACGCTCGCCGCCGGGGGCCTTGCTGTCGCTGACCACCATGACGTTGTCGGGCTTCAGATCGCGATGGATGATGTTCTTTTCATGGGCTGCGGCCAGCGAATCGGCGAGCTGCGATCCCATGTTGAGCGCCTGCTCCAAGGGCAGCGCCGCGGCGCGATGCTTCAGCCGTGTGGCCAGCGACTCGCCATTGAGAAACTCCATGACGATGTAGGTGGTGTTGTCCGGCAGCTGGCCGTAGTCCGAGATCTGCACGAGCCCCGGATGATCGACGCGGTTGACGGCGCGCGCTTCGTTGAAGAAGCGTGCCGTGAACTCGGGCTTGGCGGCGTATTCGGGGCGCAGAATCTTGATGGCAACCTTGCGTTCGATCAGCTCGTGCAGTCCTTCATAGACTGCGCCCATGCCGCCTTCCCCCAGTTTGCGCAGGATGCGGTATGGACCGATTTTTTCCGGACTGGTTGCCATCGATTACAGGGTCCAGTCTCGCGTGCACGGTGGCCCCCCGGTGGCGCACGCCCAAAGAATCAACAGTCGATTTTCCTTCCGGAGCCTCTGGCCCGTCAAGCGAGATAGCCAGTCGGCGCTGTGTGCGCACGCCGCGCACGAAGCGACACCGGGGATCCTTCCCGCGGCGCGCCCCCCTCCGGCGTCCTCGCGCTACGGCTGTGCAGCAGGGCTGGGAGCTACGGCTGTGCGTCGGGACTGCCCCCGCCGCGCTCCGTCGGATCGATCCGCTGATACACCACCACCCGCGGGCGGTCGACGGCCGTGCGGAACAAGTGCTCTGGCTGGTTCTCGCGGTTTTGGAACAGGGTGTCGGGCACGGGTAGCTCGACGCGACGGTACTTTTCAAAGGGCACGTGGCGGCGCAGGTAGTCCGCCACCGCCTGATCCTTGGAACACACCGTCTGATGACGCAGGACGACAAAGTCCGCCGCCTGCGCCGGCGTCAGGTCTTGGCCGGTCAGCCCGCCCAGCACCCGCAGGTCCAGATAGAACTTCAGCGGCAGGTCTTCATAGGGGATGGCCACAAGCTGACCCGGTCGGCTGTGCGCCCGCAGGTACTGCACCAAGCCGTCGACCGGCCCTTCGAAACGATGGGTCAGCTCGTCGCAGAGCTGCGGCAGGCCGTTGTGCAGGGCAAACGGCACAAGCAGCGCGTAGGGCAGGGCTCGATGCAGCGGCGCCAGGTCGGCCAGCAGGGCGGCCAGCCCGCACAGAAGCGGCGGAACGATCGGCGCCAGATAGCGGGCAAAGCCGCCCGGGGCCACGACGATCAGCAGCGCCAGGTTGCTGATCACAAACAGCCCGACCAGCGCGTGCCCTTCGAGCTCTTGCGAAAACGAAAGGCGCCCGCGGCGCCGCGCGTACAGGGCGACGGCCAAGGCGGCCAGCAGGGTCAGCGAAAAGGCCGGCGGCACGACATAGCCAAGCAGCCAGTCGCGAAACGCCAGCGCCTTGTCCAGCCAGGCCTGCGGCTGCAGCAGCGCCGCTTGGTAGTGGCTGCCGTACGGCATGCGCGACAGCCACAGCACAAACGGCAAGTTCAACAGGGCGGTGGCAACAAGCGGCGTCAGAAGCTCGCGCAGGCGGGCGCGCTGGAACCACAGCGCGTGCAGGCCGATGCTTGCCCACAGGGTGGCGCAGTACAGGTAGTGCGTGTGGAACAGCGCCGTCGAGGCGACGCACAGAAGGATGCGACCGCCGCGAGCCCCATCGCGAAAGCGCAGGTAGCCGTGCAGCGACAGCAGGGACAAAAGCGCCGCCAGCGCGTAATAGCGCGACTGCCGACCCAGAAGCAGAAACGGCACACAGATCGAAAGCAGCGCGGCGGCCAGGCCGGCGACGCGGCGACTGCGGTACAGGCGGGCGGCAAACGGGCCGCACAGCGCGACGGTGGCGACCGCGGCCAGCGCAAACGGCAGGCGAGCGACCGCCGTGCTTTGGCCGAACAGGCGAAAGAAGCCAGCCAGCAGATAAAACGGCAGCCAGGTGTGCCAGCGCCAGATGGCGTTGGGGCCGAACTCGACGCCCAGCTCTTGCGAAAACGAGTTGTCGCCTTCGAGGCCCAGCGGCACGCCGTGCAGAAGCACGCTGCGCGACAACAGGGCGGTCTGCGCTTCGTCCTGCCACAGCGCGCCGTTGTCCAAGCGCCAAAGCAGAAGCAGTGCCGCAATCAGCGTGGGCACCGCGGCGACAAGACGAGCGCGCGACATGGCCTGGCAGATACCACCGATGCCCGCGACCGAGCAACTATGGCGCGCGGTGGCCCAGCAGGGCGATGCAGACGGGCGATGCAGACGGGCGATGCAGACGGGCGATGCCGCGGGGCGAAGTACGCGCTTACTTGCGGGTCTTTAGCTGCAGGCGCTCGACGGGGCGGCCGTTGATCAGGTGCTCTTCGACGACTTCTTTGGCGTCCTCTGGGGTGCGGATGCTGTACCAGACTCCCTCGGGATAGACGACGACGGTGGGGCCGTGCGCGCACTGATCCAGGCAGCCGCTGCTGTTGGCGCGCATGGTGCCGCGCAGGCCGCGCTCGGCGAGTTCTTTCTTAAAGATCTGGCAGATCTCTTCGGCGCCGCTGTTGGCGCAGCTGCCCTTGGGGTTTCCGGGATCGCGTCGGTTGGTGCAGACAAAGACGTGCTTTTGGTAGACGGACATGATGGCGAAGGCAGACCTTGGTTGAGGGTTACTTCCAGGTGCTGGTGCTTTGGGCGGACGACGTCAGGAAGCGGATGCCGCTGATCAGCGACCACAGATAGGCGACGAAGGCGATGATCACGGCCAGCGCCCAGCGCCCCATAAACAGCGTCGGCACAGCGGCCAGAAACAGACCCAGCTGCATCAGGCCGCGGGCGTAGTGACCGCGCACCATGGTGCCAAGCCCCGGCACAAAGACGTTCATCGCCAAGTGGTTGACCGCCTTGCCATCGACCCCTTGCGACACGCTGGGCGTCACTTGGCGACCTTGCGGCGGCTGCAGAGCCTGATCGGGACGGTTCATCAGCGCCTCGCGGTTGGGGTTGCGGTCAAGGATGGCGTCCATCTCTTCATCCATCTTGGCTATCTCTCGCTCTGCCCGTTCACTGGGGCTTAGGGCCGGCTGCGCCAGGGCGGTTTCTCCAACGGAGGAACCCTGGTTCTCGGCTCGCTCGCCGCTTCGTTCAGCCGCTCGCTGGGCGGGCCGCTCGGCTAGCTTTTCGCTCATGGGGTGTGCCTCTTGCTGCTTCGCTTCACTTTACACCGACGAGCCAGTGCCGTTGGCGGGATACGTGGCTCGACGCGTGACAATGGCATCGCGGGTCGACTGCCGGACATAGACGCCGGAAAACACCACGCTGCGCTCGATGTGAACGCCGCGCTCGACGTGCGCGCCTTCGCCCAGAACGACATCCGGACCGACCTGCGCCCCGTCTTCGACCACCGCCCCCGCCCCGATGCACACCGGCGGACGAATCACGGCCCGCGGCGAGATCTGCGCCCGCGCGCTGACCCCGACCAGTGGCCCGGGCAGGTGCTGCAGCTTGGCGACGCCGCGCAGCGCGTTGATGTTGCCTTGCAGGTAACGGGCCGGCGTCGAGTGCTCAAAGAAGTAGCCCGGCGTGATGTAGGCGGTCAGGACTTCTCCGTCGCGCAGAGCCGGCAGATAGCCTTGACGAACGATGCAGCTTTGGCCGGTTTTCGGCAGCCGCTCAAGCACGCTGGGTTCAACGATATGGACGCCGGTGAACATGCACTTGTGGATGCGCTTGGGCGGCGACAGCGGCGAAGACTCGCCCAGCATGCGGTAAATGCGTCCGTCTGAATCGACCTCGACGGCGCCCCACTGATCGGCATCGGCCGTCTCGTGCAAGACCAAGGTGGCCGACGCGCCGGTGATGCGGTGCATGGCCAGCACAGCTTCCAGATCGACGTCGATCAGGATCTTGCCGTTGACGATGAAGCAGGGCTCGCGCCCGCCGTGCGTCAGGAAGTCGGCCATGCGCAGGATGCCGCCGCCGGTGCCCAGAAGCTCGGTCTCTTGCGAATAGCGAATGTCGACGCCGTAGTCAGCCCCGCCGCCCAGCGTCTCGGCGATTAGCTCGCCCAGGTGGAACAGGTTGATGCCGATCTCGGTGATGCCAAAGCCGCGCAACAGCGACAGGGCATAGCTGGCCAGTGGATGGTTGCAGACGGGCAACAGCGGCTTGGGTAGCTCGGCCCCCAGGTCCTTAAGGCGGCTCGACATGCCAGCGCACAGCACCATGCCGCGAAGCTGTGTTCCAAAGACACCCTGCATGACTCAGGCGGCCTCCTCGTAGACCACGAAGTGACGATCCGGCACGGCACCGCAGGACCGCGCGTAATACTCGACGGGGCCGACCCAGGCGATGACCCCAGCATCTGGACGCGACGATGGCTGCGCCGCGTGGGCCTTTTCGACATCGTGCAGGCAGTGCAGAAGCAGCACCTCGCCGATGCCCTTGCCGCGATGGGCAGGCAAGGTTCCCGTCGGGCCAAACCAGCCCAGGCCGCGGTTGTTGCCATCGTGGGCGGCAAACGCGACGATCTCGCCATCGCCTGCGCCTGTGCCCGCGGCTGGAGTCGACAGCGCGATGTGGACGCTGGATCCCTCGGGCAGATCGGGCGTGTGCAGCGCGGCCTCGCCGCCCAGGCCAGGGCCCAGGGCCCGCGCGACTTCATAGGCCCAGACGCGGTGAAAGGCCGACGTCACCATCGCCAGCAAGGCCGGTGCATCGCCGGCGGTGGCGCGACGCACGCGATAGCCATGGGCCTGCACCGCGGCTTGTTTTTCGGCGATGTGCTCGGCCCGCAGCACGGGGTTGTCCCGCACTGGCGCCTTCAGGTTCAGGTTGCGCCCCACTTCGACGAAGCCGGAAGCCCGCAGAAACGCCGCGCCCGCATCGTCGCGAGCGTCGATGCCCGGGGCCAGATAGTTGCCGGGATGATCGCCGCAGCGCAGCTTGGGGCGCGCGTTCCCCGTCGCCGGTTGCGGAGGTTGCTGATCCAGCCAGGCTCGCGCGGCCTGCAGCAGCGTCGTGCCCAGCCCGTGCCGGCGCGCCTGCGGATGCACGGCCAGGATCTTGATCCAGCGTCCGGCCTGGGCCAGTACGCCCAGCAGAGCGCCGTCGGAAAAGGCGCCGATGGCCTGTCCCGCGCGCACGCCGTTGCCGGCAAACAGCTTTTCACAAACGACGGGGGCGGCGGTGTCGAAGGACAGCGCCTGCGACAGCAGGGCCTGCACGGCTGGCACATCGTGTTCTGCCGACAGCGGTCGCAGATCCGTTCGGATCGACGAACGCGCCACAGCCGCAGACGACCCCATCACGGCCATGGTCCTTTAGCGCCGTCCCGCCGAGCGGGGACGTCCGCGACCCAGATCATCGCCTGAGTCGGAGTCGTGCGCAGCGTCCGAGCTGGGCTCCAAAAACAGGCGGGCCCGGTCGCCGGTGCGGTTGTACTGCCAGGCGTACAGCACACTGACCAAGGCCGAGATCGGCGCCAGAAGCGTCGCCAGCGGCACAAACAAGAACAAGGGCAGCAGCTTGGCGGCCAAAAGCACGGCGAAAAGGGCAATGCCCGCTTCGCGCTGCGATCCGGCATAGAACCAGCCCAGCGGACCAAACAGACCCAGCACGCCGGCGACGACGATGTTCTTTTCGTCGGCCA
>JAYRFD010000485.1:0-1850 GCA_041908565.1 Polyangia bacterium
CTCGTCTTCGCTACACGGCGAAGACAGGACGCGCCGCTCGCACTGCTGCCCCAAGGTCTCGGCCAACAGCTGGTAGCTGGTGCCATCGCCCGGCAGAAGTTCGATGCCCTTGCGAGCGACCGGAATCGCCCCGGTCAAAATATCGGCATAACGCCCCGGAGCGGCGTCAGCAGATTTGGCATTTAGCGATAGGACATACAATTGGTAATAAATATGCAACTGGGCCCGTCGCAAGGGCAGCGCCGAGGGGCTCGCGGTGATGGCCCGCGCGATGGCGGCCAAGGCCCGGCCGGTGCTGGCGTCCAGCGGCTTGCCCTCGGCTGCGTCCAGGGTCATGGTGCGCAGAAAGTCGTGGGCTTCGGCCGCGTGCAGCGACGCATCGGATCCAGCAATGGCGGCAGCCGCCGTGTGCCGAATGGCCGCCTGTTCCAAGTGCTGTCGAGCATCTGCCAGACGAGCCGCAGCCAGCTCAGCGACGGCTTGTGCCTGGTAGATGTCACCTTCCAAACGTAGGGGCTCCGGCAGCCACGGAGTCAGCGCCTGCGCCGCCTTGGACAGCTGCAGGGCCTTGCCATAGTCGCGCTGATAAAACGCGATCAGCCCCTGCACATACGTCGGTGACTCCGTCGCGGTAAGCCCGCTTTCCAGGTGGCCAAGGCCGGGCTCCAGGCAGCAGGCGACAAGCTCTGCTTCTTGCTTCGCCTGGGTCTTGGGGTCGCTCAGCAGCGATAGCTGTTCGATGCCGCGCCGGTACTTTTCGATCAGCACCTGCCCCAAGGCCAAGCGCACTTCAGGAATCTGATAACCACCCAGCCACGCGGCTTCCAGCTTGTCCTGCGCCACGTCCAGTTCGCGCAGCACCCAGTGACCACGCCCGATGGCGTACGACAAAAGCGGCGCGTGCGGGCCCAACGGAGCCCGTCGCTGTCGCGCTTCCAGCTTGGCGATGCGTTCGCGCACCACAACCTGTTCGCGCCCGATGTCGTGCAGGGGCAGCGAATAGGCATAGCGCATGAACAGCTCCATCTCTTTGACGTCTTGCCCAAGCTGCTGCGCAAGCTCAGCCTGACGGGAGGCCGCCCAGCGCGCTCGCAGAGCGACCACGCCAAACACCGACGAGATGGCCAGCACCACGGCAGCGATGGCCACCGCCAAGCGGTGCCGACCGATCCAGCGCCGCAGCTGATGACGCGTCGACGGAGGTCGCACGCTGATCGGCTCGCCATCCAGATAACAGGCAAGGTCACCGGCCAAGGCCAGCGCCGATGGATAGCGATCGCCCGGCTCTTTCTGCATGCACTTGCGCACGACCAGTTCCAGATCCAGCGGCACCAGCGGATCGATCGAGCGCAAAGGAGGCGGATCGTTCAGCAGCACATCCAGCAGAACTTCCGTCGAGCTGCCCAGAAACGGCGGTCGTCCCGCCAAGAGCGCGTACAGCGTTGAACCCAGGCCGTACACATCGGTGCGAGCATCCAAGCGATTCAGCTCGCCGCGCGCTTGTTCCGGCGACATGAAGGCCGGCGTGCCTTCGATGGTGCCCGTGCTGCCCTTGGCATCGACCTCGCGTGCTAGCCCGAAGTCCATAACGTACGGCCAGAAGCTGCCATCGGCCCGCTGTTCCACCATGATGTTGCCGGGCTTGTTTTGGTCACCCCGATTTCCGTCGCAGTTGCGCGGACTTGCGGGGGGCTAGGACACGGCGCGGACAAACTGGATCTGGGGGCGTGTGCGACGGGGGATGAGCCACACGGACAGGTTTTTGCGGAGCGCGGCGAGATCTTCGGAGGTCAGGGAGGACAGCAGTACATCGAAGTGGGTGGCGGGGGATGCAGCATCGCTTGGTGCGA